>CALMSQ010000119.1:0-6596 GCA_937872345.1 uncultured Burkholderiales bacterium
TCGCGCTGCGCGACGCCCGCGAGGAACGCTTCCGGGCTGGTGTATTTCACCGGGACTCCTGGATCGGGATCGTTGAATGGGTGGCGCCGCGCCACCCGCGATGCATGTCAGGACGTTCGGTCGGCCGTTTCGCGCGAGGCGGACCGTCGCGCGGCGCCTCGATGCCCCGACTGGCGCCGGGACGGGCACAGGAAACCCTTGGCGATGCGCGGGCAGCGAAACGCCGGACGGCGAATCCTAGCAAATTTGTCGCACCTTCCTGGTGCGCCCCCGCTGGGGACCGATCCGGCCTCCCCCTGGCCCACCCTGCCTGCTCACCCCGACATCTGCCCGCCATCGACGACCAGCGTCTGGCCGGTGATCCAGCTCGCGAGGTCGCTGGCGAGGAACAGCACGGCCTGCGCGACTTCTTCCGGACGCCCCATGCGCCCGGACGGGATGCCGCGCAGGACCCGCTCGTAGAGTTCGGGCTGCTTGCGCCGCCGTTCGTCCCAGATGCCGCCAGGGAACTCGATCGAGCCGGGTGCGACGCAGTTCACGCGGATGCGCCGGCCGGCCAGCGCGACGGCCTGCGACGCGGTGTACTGGATCAGCGCGGCCTTCGCCGCGCCGTAGGCCGGCGTGCGTGCGCTCGATCTCAGGCCCGAGATCGACGCCACGTTGACGATCGCGCCGCCGGCCTCTTCCATCCACGGCAGCGCGGCGCGCGATGCGCGCACGCTGGCCATCAGGTCGACGTCGAGGCTCGCGCCCCAACCTGCCTCGTCGTCGGTGCCCGCGAACGCCGACGCGTTGTTCACCAGCACGTCGAGGCCGCCGAGCGACTCGGCGGCGTCGTCGACCCACGTCGAGACCGCATCGCCGTCGGCGAGGTCGCAGGGGCTCGCGTGCACGGTGGCACCGAGGTTGCGCAGCTCGGCCTCGGTCTGGCGCAGTCGCTCGACACCGCGCGCGCAGATCGCCACGTCGGCGCCGGCGGCTGCGAACCCGAGCGCGATCGAACGCCCGATTCCCCGGCTGCCGCCAGCGACCAGCACCCTGCGGCGCGTGAAAGAGATGTGCATGACGACCTCCCGACGAACGGCCCGATGGTTGTGGCGCCCCGCGTGCATTATGCGATCGTGGAACCGAGTTCGACGCCCTTGCCCGAGCCGCAGTCGCCGCGCCGCCGGCGATTGGCCGTGCTGATGCTCTGGCCGCTGGTCGCGTTGGCGCCGGCCCGGGCGCAGGCGCCCGCCGCTGCGCGCTCGCATCGGCTTCGCGGCAGGGTATCCTGGTACGGTCGCCGGTTCGCGACCCGCAGGACCGCGAGCGGCGAGCCGTTCGACCCGGAAGCGCTGACGATGGCGCATCGCGCACTGCCGTTCGGCACGCTGGTGCGCGTGACCAACCTGCGCAACCGCCGGTCGGTGGTCGTGCGCGTGAACGACCGCGGGCCGCACACCGGCGGACGAATCGCCGACGTGAGCCTGGCCGCGGCGCGCGCGCTCGGCATGCTGCGCAGCGGCGTCGTCGAGGCGCGGCTCGATCTGCTCGGCCCCTCCGACGCCACCCGACCATGACTGCACCGACCCGCATCCTGATCCTCGGCGCCGCGGGGCGCGACTTCCACAACTTCAACCGGGTCTATCGCGACGACCCCGCGGTGGAGGTGGTCGCGTTCACCGCGACGCAGATCCCCGGCATCGCCGGGCGGCGCTACCCGGCGGAACTGGCCGGCCCGCGCTATCCGCACGGCATCCCGATCGAGGACGAAGCGCGCCTCGAGGCCTTGTGCCGCGAGCTGCGGGTCGACCGCGTGGTCTTCGCCTACAGCGACGTGACGCACGCGCACGTGATGCACTGCGCATCGCGCGCGCTCGCGGCAGGCTGCGACGTGAGCCTGCTCGGGCCGGCGGCGACGATGCTCGAGTCGCGCCTGCCGGTCATCGCGGTCTCGGCGGTGCGCACCGGCTGCGGGAAGTCGCAGGTCGCCCGGTGGCTGTCGACGTGGCTGCGCGAGCGCGGCTGGCGGGTCGCGGTGCTCAGGCACCCGATGCCCTACGGCGACCTGGTCGCCGCGCGCGTGCAGCGCTTCGCGACGCGCGCCGACCTCGACGCCGCCGGTTGCACGGCAGAGGAGCGCGAGGAGTACGAGCCGCACCTCGCCGCCGGCAATCTCGTCTTTGCCGGCGTCGACTACGCCGCGGTGTTGCGCCGCGCCGAGACCGAGGCCGACCTGATCGTCTGGGACGGCGGCAACAACGATTTCCCGTTCGTGCGTCCCGGCCTGCACCTGGTGCTCGCCGATGCCCTGCGGCCGGAGCAGGTCGACACGCACCATCCGGGCGAAGCGGTGGCGCGGATGGCCGACGCGCTGGTCGTCAACAAGGTCGACGCGGCGTCGCCGACCGCGGTCGCGGCGCTCGAGGCGCGGCTGCACGCGGTCAATCCGCGGGCGCCGATCGTCCGGGCGGCGTCGCCGGTGCGACTGGACGACCCGCAGGCCGTGCGCGGCCGGCGCGTGCTGGTGGTCGAGGACGGGCCGACGATCACCCACGGCGGCATGGCGACCGGAGCCGGCCACGTTGCGGCGCTGGCGGCGGGCGCCGCCGAAATCGTCGACCCGAGACGATTCGCCGATGGATCGATGGCCGAAGTCTACCGGGCGTATCCGCACATCGGGCCGGTGCTGCCTGCGATGGGCTACGGCGCCGCGCAGCGCGCGGAACTCGCGCGCTGCATCGCGGGCAGCGGGGCCGAGCTGGTGGTCGCCGGGACGCCCGTCGACCTCGCCGCGATGCTGGGGATCGCCGTGCCGGTCGTGCGCGCGCGTTACGCGTTCGAGCAGCGCGGCGGCGCGCGTCTCGACGAGATCGTCGGCCGCTTTCTGGACGGGATCAGGGTTTCGCCATCTCGAAGCTGATCACCCGGGTGCCGCCTCGAAGGCGCCCGAGCGGACTGTCGATCCGCTGCTCGACCTCGAGGAACACGCCGAGACGCACGAAGTACAGCACCGTGGCGCCGGCCTGAACCGGAATGCCGTGGTAGCGGCCGCGCCCGCTGCATTCGATCGACCACGCATTGCCCGGCATCGCCGGATGCACGCTCGAGGCCGGCACCGATGCGCCGACCACGCAAGCCTGCGACAGCGACGCTCCGTCCTCGGCGTAGTCGAGCCGGAAGCGGGCGCCCGGCGCGAGCGGCAGCGAGAGCTCCGCGACGCTCACGTCCGCGACCGTGTCGCCGGGATACAAGACCGTCAGGCCGCGCACGCTGACACCCTGGTGCGGGCCGCGCGGCCTGGGGCTCAGGGTTTCGTGGAGGACCGGGCTCAGGCCCAACGGCAGGCCTGGCTGCGACCCCGCGAAGCGCTCGCGGATTTGCCTCGGCCCCCGCGCAGGCCGGCGGATCTCGAGGGTCCAGTCGAATGCGGCGACCCGCTCGCCGCGACCGGTGAGGCCTGCCGCCGACAAGGCCTCGAGCAACGCTGGCGGAAGCGTTGCCGGATCGGTGGCATCGGCGGCCGAGGCGGCGCCGGTGGCCCGGGCAACAGGCGGCGCGCCGACGGCACGGGCTTCGCCGGCAACGGCCCCGCCTGGCGAGAAGCAGAGCGCGAGAGCGAGGGCAAGCGTCGCAGGCGTCGCTGCGATCGACGCGGACGTCGCCGCGATCGGCGCGATGCGCCTCACGACGGTGCCGACTTCAGTGCGCGCCGCCGGGCCGCGACGCAGGGCTGACGCCGGCACCGGCGTCGAGGCGCGCGACCCTGGATTCGAGCGCGTCGAGCGCCACGCTCAACGCCGCCAGTTCGGCCCGGGGAACCAATTGGCCGCCGTCCCCCGCGAGGTGGCCGACTGCGGACGTCTCGACCCGCGCGCGCAGGTCGCGAGCCGCCGCCCGGCCCGACTCGACGCCGGTGCCGATGCGGCGCGCAAGCGCGTCGCCGGCCACACGACTGAGGTCCTCCTCGGCGTCCCAGCGGATCTGCCGGGCGATCTCGCCCAACGCTTCGGCCAGCGACGCCTCGCCGTCGATGCGCACGTGCGGCGTAAGCGCCCTGGGGCCCTCGCGCAGCAGCGCGAATGCGGCGTCGATCGAGGGGCGCAGCAGCATGCGGACGGATGCCTCGGGCTCGCCCTCTTCGGGCCAGGGCACGGACTCGACCAGGCCCCCGTCGAGGATGCGCGCAAGCAGCTGCGGAGGCGGCAGGCCGGGCAAGCCCGGCGCATCGACACCGACCCTGACGACGCGACCCGAGAACGGCGCGAGCCGGACGCGGGCCCAGTCGTTCTGCTGCAACACGTGGGCGAGTCCCGCCACGAGCAACGATGCGCCGCCCTCGATCAGGCGGCGCAGCACCGGTAGCTCAGGTCTGGCCGGACCTGCGCCCGACGGCTCGGCGGTGCTGGCGGCGGACTCTCCGGGACTCATGCCGTTCGGCGGGTCGCCTTTTGCGGCGGCCCGCCCTGACCGATCGGTCAGCCGAGCTGCTGGATGCCCGCGAGCACCCAACCGCCGCTGCCGCTGACCGGCTTGACCAGGTTCCAGACCTCGTCGAACGGCCGGGCCTCGCCGTTGGCCTCTTCGCGGATCATGCCGGTGAAGCGCAGGCTCGCGATGTGCTCGACCGAAGTGGTCTCGACGCCGAGCAGTTGGGCGTCGAGCCTGACGACGTCGGTGCGGTTGGGCGCGCCCTTGCGCTCGTCGATCTCGAGCTTGAGTTCGGCGTACATCTCGGGCGTGGTGAACTCGCGCAGGTCGTTCAGGTCGCCGGCGTCGAACGCGGCCTGAAGACGCACGAACTGGACCTTGCCCGTGCGCACGAACGCGTCGACGTCGAGATCGGCGGGGATCGCCCAGGTGCCCGATCCGGCGGCGGCCGCGGGCGCGACCGACGGAACGGGTTGGCGCACGTCGGTGCCGGCGCCCCCCTGGGGCAGCGGCGAATAGCGCACCGTGGCCTCCTGGCCGAGGTTGGCCGGCGAATAGCCGGCGCCCTGGTACGCGGCCTGCGGCGCGCCCTGCGTACGCCGGCTGGCGAGCATGCGGAACACGGCGAGCGCCGCGAAGGCCAGCAGCGCGATCAGCATGAACGAGGCGAGTTCCTCGCCGAAGCCGAGGTGGCTGGCCAGCGCCGCCAGGCCGAGGCCCGCGGCGATGCCGGCGATCGGGCCCAGCCAGCGGTTGCCGGCGCTGGCCGGCGCCGCGCCCTGCGCCGGACGCGACGCGGCCTGCGGCGCGGCCGCCGGCTGCTGCGGCGTCGCACTGCGCTGCGTCACGTTGCTGGATTGCTGGCCGATCGATTTGCCGCCGCCCATGCGCCTCGCCTCGGCTTCGGGGGCTGCAATGGCGATCGCCGCGACGACCGCGACGCCTATCGACAGGATCCGGGACATCAAGCGCTTCATGGACACTCCGCAGTCAGGGCCGTTCCGACGACCCGATAGTGGGGTCGAAGACCCCGAAAACCAACACGGGCAAACCCGCGGCGAGGCCATCAAGGCCTGAACCCCTCGTGCAGCGCGACGACGCCGCCGGTGAGGTTGAAGTAGCGCACGCGCGAGAAGCCCGCCTCCTCCATCATCGTCTTCAGCGTTTCCTGGTCCGGGTGCATCCGGATCGACTCGGCCAGGTATCGATAGCTGGCCTCGTCGCCGGCGACGCGCTTTCCGAGCCACGGCAACACCGAGAACGAGTAGAGGTCGTACAGCGGGGCCAGTGCCTTACGCACCTGCGAGAACTCGAGCACCAGCAGGCGGCCTCCCGGCTTGAGCACGCGGCGCATCTCGGCCAGCGCGCGCTCCTTGTGCGTCATGTTGCGCAGGCCGAAGGCGACCGTGACGCGGTCGAAGTAGCCGTCGGGGAACGGCAGCGCCTCGGCGTCGCACTGCACGGCCGGCTGAAGGCAGCCGTCGTCGACCAGGCGGTCGCGCCCGACGGTGAGCATCGAGCCGTTGATGTCGGTGAGCCAGACCTCGCCCTGCGCCCCGACGCGGCGCGCGAATGCGCGTGCGAGGTCGCCCGTTCCGCCGGCGACGTCGAGCACGCGCATGCCCGGACGCACCGCCGCCTGCCCGATCGTGAACGCCTTCCAGATGCGGTGCAGCCCCGCCGACATCAGGTCGTTCATCAGGTCGTAGCGGGCGGCCACCGAATGGAAGACGCCGGCCACGCGTGCCGCCTTCGACGCCTCGTCGACGGTCTCGTAGCCGAAGTGGGTGGTACGCGGATCGCTCATCGGCGCGCCGGTGCACTCAGCCCTTCGGGCGCTTCGCGGCAGTGGAATGGATCGGCGCGGCCGCGTGGCGGCTGGCACCCGCCGCCTCGAGCCTGGCCAGGTACTGCTGCCACAGCGGCTCCTGGTTCTCGCCCAGCCAGTACAGGTAGTCCCAAGCGTAGATACCGGTGTTGTGCCCGTCGCTGAACTGCGGCTGGATTGCGTAGTGGCCGACCGACTCGACCGAGTCGATGCCGACGTCGGCCTTTCCGGTCTGCAGCGTCTCCTGGCCGGGGCCGTGGCCGCGCACCTCGGCCGACGGCGAATGAACGCGCAGGAACTCGAACGGCAGCCGGAACAGCTTGCCGTCGGAGAACTCGATCTCGAGGACGCGCGA
>CALMSQ010000120.1:0-6593 GCA_937872345.1 uncultured Burkholderiales bacterium
CGTGGCGATCTCCTTGATCTGCTCGTCGAGCTTCGCGTTCTCGGCCCGGATGAAGTCGTTGCGCGCGCGCTGCGCGTCGATCCTCTGGTCGATGCCGAGTGCGACGACGACGGCGGCCGCCGCCGCCCCGATGCCCACGAATGCAAGCAGCCCGACGTAATCCTTCTTGCGCCGCTCGCGGCGCATCTCCCGGTGCGGGAGCAGGTTGATCCGGATGCTCATGCGTCGAACCTCCGCATCGCCAGGCCGGTGGCCACCAGCAGCGACGGCGCATCGGCGCGCAGTTGCCGCTCGCGGATCGTGCCGGCGACTTCCATGCCCTGGAACGGGCTGAGGATCTCGGCAGGCACCTGGGTGCGCTGGGCCACCGCCTCGGCGAGGCCCGGCACGACCGAGGAGCCGCCGGCGAGATAGATCTGGTCGACGCGCGTGTACGGCGTCGAGGTGAAGAAGAACTGGAGGGCGCGCCCGATGTCGGTGGCGGCCTGCTCGACGAACGGCTGCAACAGGTCGCGCTGGTAGTTGTCGGGCAGGTCGCCGGTGCGCTTCTTGATCTCGGCCTCCTCGGGCGTCAGTCCGTACAGGCGTACCAGGTCCTGGGTGAGCTGCTGGCCGCCGAACGTCTGCTCGCGCTCGAAGATCGTCTGCCGATTCAGCACCACCGTCAGGTAGGTCATCGTCTGGCCGATCGAGAACACCGCGATGATCTGGCCCTGGCCGTTGTTCGGCAGGAAGTCGACCACGTGATCGACCGCAGCCCGCAGCGCGTAGGGCTCGACGTCCATCACCACCGGGCGCAGGCCGGCCATCTCGGCCACCGCCACCCGGTCGTCGACCTTCTCCTTGCGCGACGCCGCCAGCAGGACATCGACTTCCTCCTCGGATCCGGCCGCGGGCCCGAGCACCTGGAAGTCCAGGTTCACTTCCTCGATCGGAAACGGGATGTACTGGCTCGCCTCGGTCTCGACCTGCAGTTCGTAGTCTTCTTCGCGCAGCCCGGCCGGCAGCATGATCTTCTTGGTGATCACCGCGCCGGACGGAAGCGCGAGCGCCGCCTCGCGCGCCCGGCTGCTGCACTTGCGCAACGCGCGCTGAAGCGCGTCGGCCACTGCCTCGGCCTTCTCGATGTTGCCGTCCACGATTGCCCCACGCTCGAGCGGCTCGATCGCGTAGCGCTCGAGCCGCATCGGGGCGCGCTGCCCCTTCTGCAACTCGACGACCTTGACGCTCGACGCGCTCAGGTCGATACCGACCAGCGGTGGAGCTGCACGGCGAAACAGACTCGTTGGATTCACCGCCACGGGGCGCCTCGACTTCAAAAAAATCCTTAATATCTAAGGATTTACAGATTATTTCTACAATTCGCTTGAGATGCTAGCAACAAGCTCGATTTACTGTAAAGCCTTTTCTGGGGAACTTAGCGACCGGCCGCCTCCATCCGTCGCACGACACCGACCATCCGGCAGGATCGGGTCATCGGCCCGGTATCGGCGGTTGATCGCAGGGGTCGTACGGCACGCAGAGGCACGGGCGTTCACTGGCGCCCGCGCGCGGCGCCACGCGCCGCGGCGAGGGCGGGGCCTCGGGGCGCGAACCGTATAAAATCCGCCCACTGCAACGCCGGCGCCGAGCCTGCGGATGCGCGCATGACCGACACCACGACACGCAGCCCGCGCAAGAAGCCTCCCTCGAAGACGAACTGGATTCGCCTGGGCCTGGCCGCGCTCGCGTTTCCGCTGGTCGCCGCGCTCGCCGGCGGCCTGCTGGTCGCGATGGCGCTCATCCTGGTCAACGACCGGCTGCCGCCGCTCGATGCGATGCTCGACTATCGGCCGCGCATCCCGCTGCGCGTGTACACGGCCGACGGCCAGCTGATCGGCGAGTTCGGCGAAGAGCGCCGCACCTTCGTGCACATCGAGGACGTCCCGCCCGTCGTCAGGAACGCGGTGCTCGCGGCCGAGGACGCGCGCTTCTTCGAGCACATCGGGGTCGATCTGGTGGGCGTGGTGCGGGCGGCGGTGGTCAACTTCGTGGCCGGCGGCACCGAGCAGGGCGCAAGCACGATCACGATGCAGCTCGCGCGCGAGTTCTTCCTGTCGTCCGAGCGCACCTACACGCGCAAGATCGTCGAGATCCTGCTGGCGCTGCGCATCGAGGACAACCTGAGCAAGGAACAGATCTTCGAGCTGTACCTGAACCAGATCTACCTCGGAAAGCGCTCGTACGGATTCGCGGCCGCGTCGCAGACCTATTTCGGCAAGCCGATCGCCAAGCTCACGGCGGCCGAGGCGGCGGTGCTCGCCGGGCTGCCGAAGGCGCCGTCGCGCTTCAACCCGATGGTGAACCCGAAGCGGGCGATCGAGCGCCAGCGCTACATCCTCGGCCGGATGCACGACACCGGCGTCTTGTCCGACACCGACTACAAGGCGGCGCTCGAGCAGAAGCTCGTCTTCACGCCCGCGCACGCCGACTACCCGGTGCATGCGCCCTACGTCGCCGAACTGGCGCGACAGCTGGCCTTCGAGCTGTACCGAGAGGAGATCTATTCCGCCGGGATGAAGATCTACACGACGATCGTCGCCGACGACCAGCGCGCCGCCAACGAAGCGCTCGAGCAGGGCATCGTCGACTACGACCGGCGCCACGGCTTCCGCGGGCCCGAGCGGATGCTCGACCTTCCTGCCGACGCCGCTGCCGCCGAAGACGTCGTCGAGACGTCGATCGGCGACAACGACGACATCGGCCGTTTCCTCGCCGCGGTCGTGCTCGAGGCCGACCCCAAGCGCGTGGTGGTGTCGCGCGGCCGGGGCAGCTCGATCGAGATCACCGGCGAGGGCCTGAAGTTCGTCGCACCCGCCCTCAGCGAACGCGCGCCGGCCGCACGCCGCCTGCGGCGCGGGGCGGTGGTGCGCATCGTCGAGGCCGGCAAGGGCGGCTACGCGATCAGCCAGTTGCCCGAGGTACAGGCCGCGCTGGTCGGCCTGAACACCAACGACGGCTCGGTGCGCGCGCTGGTGGGCGGGTTCGATTTCGAGCGCAACAAGTTCAACCGCGTGACGCAGGCCTGGCGCCAGCCGGGATCGAGCTTCAAGCCGTTCATCTACTCGGCGTCGCTCGAAAAGGGCTTCATGACCAGCACCGTGATCAACGACGCACCGGTGCTGATCGACCCCGCGCGCACCGGCGGGCAGCTGTGGGACCCGAAGAACTACGACGGGAAGTTCGAGGGCCCGATGCGGATGCGCACCGCGCTCGCGAAGTCGAAGAACATGGTCTCGATCCGCCTTCTCGACGCGATCGGACCGCAATACGCGCAGGACTACGTGTCGCGCTTCGGCTTCGATGCCGAGCGCATCCCGCCGTTCCTCACGATGGCGCTTGGCGCCGGGTCGGTCACGCCGTGGCAGATGGCGCGCGCGATCACGGTGTTCGCCAACGGCGGCTACCGCATCGAGCCCTACATCGTCGCCCGGATCACCGACATCAACGGCCGCCTTCTGGCGAGCGCGCATCCGGGGCAGGCTGGCGACGAGTCGCTGCGCGCGATCGACGCGCGCAACGCGTTCCTGATGGACAGCATGCTGCGCGACGTCGTGCGGATGGGTACCGCGACCCGCGCGCGGGTGCTCAAGCGCAACGACCTGGCCGGCAAGACCGGGACGACCAACGACTCGATCGACGCCTGGTTCGCGGGCTACAACCCGCGCATCGCGGCCGTCGCATGGGTCGGCTTCGACCAGCCGCACAAGCTCGGCGACCGCGAGACCGGCGGTGGCCTGGCGCTACCGATCTGGATCGACTACATGGCGACCGCGCTCAAGGGCCTGCCCGAGCAGGAGCCCCAGCCCCCGGCAGGCATCGTGCGCATCGACGGCGAGTACTACTACACCGAGACCCGCCCGGGCCAGGGGATCGCCTCGCTCGGCGTCGCCGAAGACGGTGTCGCTGCAGGCGCCGACGCCGACCTGATCCGCAACCAGGTGTTCTGAGTGCGAGCGACCGGCGGGCGCATCGAACGGGCGGCCGGACGCGCTCGCCCCGCGGGGCTGTTCGTCGCGGCCGTCGCCACGGCGGCGGCGCTGCTGGCCGGCTGCGGCCAGCGCGGCCCGCTGTACCTGCCCGACTCCCAACCGAAGAAGAAGCTCGCTGCGGATCCGCAGCGCCCTCCCGCGCAGCCGGCGACACCGGCCTCGCACGGCTGATCCCCTCGAGCGACGCGCAGCCAATGGACGCCTTCCACTATCGCGGAGACACGCTGCAGGTCGAGGGCCTGTCGCTGTCGGCGATCGCCGAGCGCTTCGGCACGCCCACCTACGTGTACTCCAGGCGCGCGATCGTCGACGCGTTCACCGAGTTCAGGCGCGCGGCCGGCGCGCGCGACGTGCTGGTCTGCTATGCGCTGAAGGCGAACTCGAACCTCGCGGTGATCGACCTGCTGGCTCGCGAGGGTGCCGGGTTCGACATCGTCTCGGGCGGCGAGCTCGCGCGCGTGCTCGCCGCGGGCGGCGATCCGTCGCGAGTCGTGTTCTCGGGCGTCGGCAAGAGCGGGTCCGAGATGCGCATGGCGCTCGAGGCGGGCGTGCGCTGCTTCAACGTCGAGTCCGAGAGCGAGCTGCTGCGGCTCGACCGGGTGGCGGGCGCGCTCGGCAAGCGCGCGCCGGTCTCGCTGCGCGTGAATCCGGACGTCGACGCCGGCACGCACCCGTACATCTCGACCGGGTTGCGCGAGAACAAGTTCGGCATCGCGCACGACGCCGCGCTGGCGGCGTACCGGACGGCGGCGCGCCTGCCCCACGTCGAGGTGGTCGGCATCGACTGCCACATCGGTTCGCAGATCACGGCGATCGACCCGTTCCTGGCCGCGCTGGACAAGTTGCTCGAGCTGGTCGACGCGCTTCACGCCGAAGGCATCGTGCTGCGGCATCTCGACCTCGGAGGCGGCCTCGGCATCCGGTACGCCGACGAGCAACCGCCGTCGCGCGAGGCGCTGTTCGGCGCGATCTTCGAGCGCATCGACAGGCACCCGCGCGGTGCCGCGTACGAGCTGGTGTTCGAGTTCGGCCGCTCGATCGTCGGCAATGCCGGCGTGCTGCTGACCCGCGTCGAGTACCTCAAGCGCAACGCCGATCGTCGCTTCGCGATCGTCGATGCGGCGATGAACGACCTGATGCGCCCGGCGCTCTACGACGCGTACCACGGCGTGCTGCCGGTGCAGCGGCGCGACGCGGAGCAGGCCGAGGCCTACGACATCGTCGGCCCGGTCTGCGAATCCGGCGACTGGCTCGCCCGCGGCCGGCAACTCGCGCTCGCCGAGGGCGACCTGCTGGCGATCGCGTCGGCCGGTGCCTACGGCATGGCGATGGCGTCGAACTACAACACCCGGCCGCGCGCCGCCGAAGTGATCGTCGACGGCAACGACGCGCACCTGGTGCGCGAGCGCGAATCGATCGAATCGCTATTCGCGCTCGAGAGGCGCCTGCCGCGCTGACCCGCTGGTGGGCGCGCGGCGCGTGAGGGGCCACAGCGCCCGGAACCCGAGCAGCACGGCCACGACGCCCGCGTACACAATCGGCTCGGACAGGTCGTTCTTGCCGGCCTTGTGCCACCAGAAGTGCAGCACTCCGAGCACCGCGATCGCATAGACGAGC
Organism: uncultured Burkholderiales bacterium; assembly: GCA_937872345.1. GTDB lineage: Bacteria > Pseudomonadota > Gammaproteobacteria > Burkholderiales > Burkholderiaceae_E > Zeimonas. The sequence goes on from CALMSQ010000120.1 coordinate 5,649, forward strand.
CGGTGCAGCTCCTGCCAGCGACGGCCGAGTCGCCGCATCATCGATTGCGTCGACGTCGCCGCGAGCGGCAGCATCAGCACGAATGCGGTGAAGCCCACCGTGACGAACGGACGCTCGACCACGTCGGAGATCATCGACGAGAGGTCGAACCACTGGTCGAGCCACAACCAGGTGGTGAAGTGCAGCGTGCCGTAGAAGAACGCGTAGAGCCCGAGCATGCGCCGCAACCGCAGCAGCCACGGCCAGCCCAGCAGGCGACGCAGCGGGGTGACCGACAGCGTGAGGCACAGCATCACCAGCGTCCAGGTGCCGGTGGAACGCGTGACGAACTCGACCGGATTGGCGCTCAGCGCGTCGGCATAGCCGAGCGCGACCAGGCGCAGCAGCGGCAAGAGCGCCGCGGCGAAGACCAGCGCGCGCACGACGGCGACCGCGCGCCGCGAGGGCTGTGCCAACGACGACGCCGCGGGCGGACGCGTGGATGCGACGGCCACGCGCGAGCGCGCCTCAATAGGCCTTGCGGAGGTCCATGCCGGCATACAACGACGCCACCTGCTCGGCGTAGCCGTTGAACATCAGCGTCGGGCGCTTGCGCTGCAGGAAACCGTCCTCGCCGATGCGGCGCTCGGTTGCCTGCGACCATCGCGGGTGGCTCACCTGCGGATTGACGTTGGAGTAGAAGCCGTACTCCTGCGGCGCAGCGAGGTTCCAGCTCGTCTGCGGCTGCTTCTCGACGAAGCGGATCCGGACCAGCGACTTGCCGCTCTTGAAGCCGTACTTCCAGGGCACGACGATGCGCACCGGCGCGCCGTTCTGCTTCGGAAGCACCTCGCCGTAGAGCCCCAGCGTGAGCAGCGTCAGCGCATGCGCGGCCTCGTCGATCCGCAGTCCCTCGACGTAGGGCCAGGCCAGCACCGACGATCGCAGCCCCGGCATCTGCCCGGC
>CALMSQ010000121.1:0-4296 GCA_937872345.1 uncultured Burkholderiales bacterium
CGCCTGAACTACCACCACCTCCACGCATTCTGGGCCGTGGCCAAGGAGGCGCACCTGACGCGCGCAGCCGAGCGGCTTCACGTCGCACCGTCGGCGCTGTCGACCCAGATCCGCCAGCTGGAAGAGGCACTCGGCCAACCGCTGTTCGAGCGCCAGGCGCGAGCGCTGAAGCTGACGGAGGCGGGCCGCGTGGCCCTCGGCTACGCCGAATCGATCTTCGCCAGCGGCACCGAACTGGTGTCGGTGCTGCGCGAGGGCCGGCGTGCGCAGCGGCAGGTGCTGCGCATCGGCGCGGTGGCCACGCTATCGCGCAACTTCCAGGAGAACTTCCTCGCGCCGCTGCTCGGGCGCGATGACGTCGAACTCGTGCTGCAGTCGGGCAGCCTCGCCGAACTGCTGACGCGCCTGCGCGTGCACACGCTGGACCTGGTGCTGTCGAACCGGCGCGTGCACGGGAGCGCCGACGAGCCGTGGCGCTGTCGGCGCATCGCGCGCCAGCCAGTGAGCCTGGTCGGCCGGCCGTGGAAGCGCCGGCGCGCGTTCCGGTTTCCCGAGGATCTCGCGGCCCTGCCGCTGCTGGTGCCGGGGCGCGACAGCGACATCCGTGCCGGATTCGACCTGCTGTGCGAACAGCTCGGCGTGCGCTACACGGTCAAGGCCGAAGTCGACGACATGGCGCTGCTGCGCCTGCTGGCACGCGACGCGGGCGGCATGGCGCTGGTCCCCAGCGTCGTCGTGCGCGACGAACTCAAGACCGGCGCACTCGTCGAACACGCGGTCGTGCCCGACCTGTTCGAGACCTTCCATGCGATCTCGGTGCCACGCCACTTCGCGCCGCCGCTGCTGCGCGAGTTGCTGGCGCGGCCCGAGGCCGAGGTGCTCGGGGCACGCTGAACGCCGCACCTGCACCTGCACCTGCCCGGCCCCGAATTAGTCCACGATTTGCCGACCCTCAACGCCCCGAAGCGGCCTTCGACACGAAATCTGCGACGGCCTCGATCTCCCGCTCGCTCAACTGCCCGGCAAATCTCGGCATGACGCCGATCCCGGTGCGCACCACCTCGAGGACGCGCGCCTTGTCCGGTTTCAGTTCGTCAAGCGACGGCCCGATCGTGCCGGTCGCGCCTGCAGCGTCGAGCGTGTGGCAAAGCGCGCAGGGTGGCTGCGCGGCCTCGGTGAACACCTTGCGCCCGAGCTCGTCGGCCGACGCGACGAACGGCACGGCCAACCCGAAGGCCAGCCCCGCGGCGTACAGCCTCGTCACGCTGCGGTCACCGCGACGGCGTGGTCGCGCCAGCCGTTGTGTGCGTAGCCGCGCTCGTTTTCGACGCGCAGCTCCGGCTGCACCGTGCCGTCGATCGCGATCGCCCGGCTGGTGATCAGATGAGGGCCGGGCGCGAGATTGACCTCGGCCACGAAGTGCCGCCAGGCGTAGTTGCCCATGTGCGGTCCGATGAACTCCGCCGCCCGCCAGGATTTGCCCCCGTCGACCGAGACTTCGACCCCCTTGACCGGACTGCCGCCGGTGAAGGCCACGCCGTGCACCTGCAGCGTGCCGGCGCGAAGCGATTCGCCGCCGGACGGCGAGGTCACGAAAGACTTCAGGTTCATCTGCCACATCGACGGCTGCGTCGCGTCGCCCTTCTTGCCGATGTCCCGGACGCGATAGCCGGACTGCTGGATGTTCGCGGGGGTTTCCGTCGGCGTGAATGCCACGCGCCTCACGTACTTGATGTTGTTGACGCCGTAGTAGCCCGGGATGATCAGCCGCAGCGGCCCGCCGTGCGCCAGCGGAATCGGCCTGCCGTTCAGCTCCCAGGCGAGGATTGCGCCTTCCATCGCGGTCCACGGTACCGAGCGCTCGACCATCACTTTCTTCGGGTCGATGCCGGGAGGGATCGTCTCGCCGCCGGTGCTGGTCATGTATCGCATCCCCTCGCGCACCCCGCCTAGAGCGGTCACGACGTCCTTGACCGGGACGCCGCTCCACAGCGTGTTGCCCGCGGCGCCGACTTTCCACTGCGAACCGGCCGCCTTGTGGCTGAAGAATCCGCGCCCGTTGCCCGAGCACTGGAGCACCATCGCGACGTTGGCCAGCCCCATCCGCTTGAGGTCGGCGACGGTCAGGGTGCGCGGGCTCGTCACGCCGTCGATCTGGACCTGCCAGGCGTCGGGGTTGCCGACGATCGCCGCGTCCGGAGCCGCGATGTTGTTGCGCAGGAAAAGGATATCGACGTCGGTGACGCCGCTCGAGCCGAACGCGCTGCGCTGGGTCTCGATCCCGCTTGCACTGTGCACGATCACGCGGCTCGCATCCTTGAACGTGGCAACCGGCGGAAGCGGCTTGGCCTGTGCGACGCTCGCAGGGCTCCAGCCGGCAAGGCCGGCTGCGGCGCCACCGGCGCTCGCTGCCAGCCACCAGCGTCGAGCGATGTCCACCTGAAGACCTGTCTCCTTCATGCTGCTCCTCCTTTGTCGTTGACGGGGGCAACTGCAGTGGACGAGTGCCGGCGCCGATCGTAGAGCGGATCGAGCGCAAGCATTCTCGTCGGGTCCAGAAAGGCGACGAAGAACCTCAGTCCCTGCATGCGCCTTCGAGCAGCGGCAGCCTGGAGCGCCGCAAACAGCGGAGCCAGCACATCCGGGTCGCGGCGGACCATCGCTTCGAAGCCGCTGAAGAGCACGACGTGACCCGATGCCGGCGACCATGCCGGATCGGCGAGCCTTGCCGCGAGGTCGGCCCAATGGCCGTCCGTCCTCGCGTCCAGTGCGCGGGCGCACGCAGCATGGAGCCGGGCGCTGTCGACGCGCTCGAGCTCGACACGAATGATCGGGAAACCGTCGATCGCCGCAGCCTCCTCGAGCGCGTCGGTCACCTCGATCCTGTACACGCCAGAGCGCCGCTCGTCGGCGAGGCGCTCAGCGAGCTTGCCCATGGGCACGGTCTTGTCGCATGGGGGCGACAGTATTCGGCCGCAATGATTTCTGTCAAGGATTCCGCACGTCGAGAGGGGGCGTGGCGACCCGCTGCGCGCGCCGCCACGCCGCCGGCGGCTGCCCGACCGAACGCTTGAACGCGCGCGCGAACGCCGCCTCCGAGTCGTAGCCGACCTCCTGCGCGATCGTCGCGACCGTCGCGTTGCCCTCGCGCAGCAACCGGGCGCCGCGCTGCATCCGCCGGTTCGCCAGGTACTGCATCGGCGGCTGGCCCACCAGCTGGGCGAAGCGCTCGTGCAGCGCCGAGCGCGACAGGCCCACCTGCCGGCCGAGCTCGTCGATCGTCCACGGATCGGCCGGACGCTCGTGCAACAGGGCGATGGCGCGGCCGACGTGCCGGTCGCGCAGCGCGGCGAGCCATCCGGAGGACCCTTCGGGCAGCCCTTCGAGGCAACGGCGCACCGCGTCGACGAAGACGAGCTGGCTCACGCGCTCGAGCGCGGCCGCGCTGCCTGGCCGGCGCTGCCGCGACTCCGATACCGCCTGGTCGAGCACGGGCGCGATCCACGCGCCGACCTCGCGCGCGGGAAGGTGCACCAGGCGCGGCAGCGCCGCGATCAGCGGATTGAACGGGCGCAGGTCGCAGCCGATGAAGCCGCAGACGACGATCGTGCTCGCTTCCCTGATCGGCGCCTCGTCGACGGGCCGCAGCACGCCGTCGACGTAGGCGACGACGACCGGCTTCGGGTCGTTGCGCGTGACCAGTCGCCAGTCGCTGTCGTCGCGCTGCGCGTGCAGTCCCGGGGCGCTGGACAGCACGTGCGCGTCGCCGCGCGGGAACATCGCGATGCCGCCGCTCTCGACGCGCTGCGGCGGCACCCCGTCGGTGGCCGCCCAGCCTGCGCCCTTGACGAAGAGGTGGTAGGCGAGCACGTGCTCGGTGCCCGGCATCAGCGCCTCCGCGAGTTGCGGCGCAGCCGGCGTCTCGGCGACCCAGTCGTCGCGAAGGTTGACGTAGTAGTAGACCGCGCCGCGCAAGCGCACGCTCGCCAGCACGTCGGACAGGGGGTCGTGGTTCATCGGCGTCGCAGGCGCGGAGCCTCGATCAAGGGCGGCGGACGCCCGGTCAAGTGCGCGTCCATCGGTGGACGCGCGAGCAGATTCGCACGACGGCCGGGAAAGCGTCAACGACTGCGCCCGCGAACAATCGGCCCGTCGTCGCAGCCGGGCGCAGCGCGCGTCGACGGCGACGTACCGCGTACCGACCCACCTCCTTCACCTTCGGAGATGGTATGGACGCCTCCCCTCCGCCGAGGGGTGAGAGAGCAGGCGGGGAAGGTGGGGCCTCTCGATCCGACG
>CALMSQ010000122.1:0-15349 GCA_937872345.1 uncultured Burkholderiales bacterium
AGGGCGGTGAGGTCGAGCAGCTCGAACGGGCCGAGCTTGAAGCCCTGGCCGTCGAAGGACACCTGCTCGCGCAGGATGCGGTCGATCGTCGGGACGTCGGCCGCTCCCTCGCCGAGGGCCTTCAGCGCCTCGGTGCCGAAACCCCGGCCGGCGTGGTTGACGATGAACCCCGGGGTGTCCCGTGCCACCACCGGCACGTGGCCCGTGAGCCGGGTGAGGGCGACGAGGCGCTCGACGACCGCGGCGTCGGTGCGCAGGCCGTCGACGATCTCGACCACCTTCATCAGCGGCACCGGATTGAAGAAGTGCAGCCCGGCCACCCGCTGCGGGCGGCGGCAGGCCGCGGCGATCGCGGTCACCGACAGCGACGACGTGTTGGTGGCGAGCACCGCGTCGTCGGTGACGATCGACTCGAGCTGCACGAACAGCTCGCGCTTGGCGTCGAGCCGCTCGACGATCGCCTCGACGACCAGGTCGCAATCGGACAGGGTCGAGAGCGACGCGGCCGGCTCGAGGCGCGAGCGCGCGGCCGCTGCCGCGTCGGCGCTCATCCGCCCCTTCTCGACGAGCTTCGCGAAGGTATCGGCAACGCTGGCGATCGCCGAGTCGAGCGCTGCAGGGTTGCTGTCGTACAGGCGCACCGCGCCGCCGCTTTGCGCGAACAGCTGGGCGATGCCCCGGCCCATGGCGCCGCTGCCGACGACGCCAATCCGTTGGAAGGAGAAGGTGTTCATCCGGGGGATTCTACTGGAGCGCCGCGCTACACTGGCGCCTCCGATCCGTTCCCCCGGGAGAAACTGCCATGCTGGTGCTTGCCGGCTTCGCCGTCAGCAACTACTACAACAAGGTCAAGCTCGCGATGCTGGAGAAGGGCGTCGAGTTCACCGAGGAGCTGAACTGGGCCAGCAAGGACGAGCCGACGCTCGGGGCCAGCCCGCTCGGCAAGGTGCCGTTCCTGCGCACGGAGCAGGGCACGCTGTGCGAGTCGCAGGTCATCGTCGAATACCTCGAGGACGCGTATCCGCAGGTGCCGCTGCTGCCCGCCGACCCGTTCGAGCGCGCAAAGGTGCGCGAGCTGGTGGCGTTCCTCGAATTGCACCTCGAGCTGGTGGCGCGCCGCGTCTATCCGCAGGCATTCTTCGGCGGCACCGTCTCGCAGGGCAACATCGACGCGACGCGACGCGACCTCGAGCGCGGCATCGCCGGCTTCGCGCGCTTGGCAAGGTTTTCGCCCTACCTCGCAGGCGATCGCTTCACGCTGGCCGATTGCGCGGGGGCCGTGCACCTGCCGGTGATCTCGCTGGCCACCAAGGCGATCTGGGGCGAGGATCTGCTGGCGTCGCTGCCCGTACGCGACTACGTCAAGCGGATGGGCGAGCGGCCGACCGTGCAGGCGGTGATCGCCGGCCGCAAGGCTCACACCGAGCTGATGGCGAAGGCCCGCGCGAAGTAGCGCGGCGTCCGCCGCGCGCCGCGGTCTTCAGACCGGGTCGCGCCCGAAGGCTTCGCGCTCGGCGTCGCGCGCCGTGCTGCGCTCGAGCCAGCGCTCCTCGAGCTCGCCTTGCTCGCGCTCGAGCGACGCCCGCTCGCGGCCCAGCGTCCCGGCTTCGGCCGGATCGCGATAGACCGCGGGGTCGGCCAGGCGCGCCTCGATCGTCGCGAGACGCGCCTCGATCGCGGCCAGTCGCTGCTGGATCCCGCCGATCTCGCGATCGAGCGGTCGAAGCCGCTCGGCCAGCTGCACGCGCCGCTGCGCGGCCAGGCGACGGTCGTCGCGCCGGCTCGCGCCGGCCGCCCCCACCGCGTCCTCGCGCCCCTTCGGCACGGCGTCGCCTGACCCGGCCGCCCCGCCGGCCGGGGGGCCGCGGGTGCCGGCGGCACCGCCTGCGGGACGCTGCAACAGCCAGTCGGCGTAGTCGTCGAGGTCGCCGTCGAACTCGCGCAAGCTGCCGTCGCTCACCAGCATCAGCGTGTCGGCCGTGGCGCGCAGCAGGTAGCGATCGTGCGAGACGAGCAGCACGGCGCCGTCGAAGTCCGCCAGCGCGTCGGCCAGCGCGTCGCGCGCCTGCGCGTCGAGGTGGTTGGTCGGCTCGTCGAGCACCAGCAGTTGCGGGCGATCGTGCAGCATCAGGGCCAGCGACAGGCGCGCCTTCTCGCCGCCCGACATCGGCCCGACCGGCCGCGTCGCCGCGTCGCCGGAAAACCCGAATCGGCCGAGATAGTCGCGCAGCGCCTGCTCGCGCTGTGCGGGGGCGATGCGCTGCAACTGGACGAGCGCCGACTCGTCGCCGCGCAGCCGGTCGATTCCCTGCTGCGCGAAATAGCCGATGCGCACCGAGCGCGACACCCGCACCTCGCCGGCCAGCGGCGCGAGATCACCCACCAGCGTCCGGATCAGCGTGCTCTTGCCGGCGCCGTTGCGCCCGAGGATGCCGATGCGCGCGCCGCGCCGGACCGACATCGAGACGCCGCGCAGCACCGGCGGGTGGCCCGGATAGCCGGCGTCGACGGCCTGCGCCTGCAGCAGCGGATCGGGGCAGTCGCCGACCTCGTGAAGCACGAAGTCGATGCCGCGCAGCGCCCGGATCGGCGCCACGACGGCCATCCGCTCGAGCGCCTTGATCCGGCTCTGCGCCTGCCGTGCCTTGCTGGCCTTTGCGCGAAAGCGCGTGATGAACGCGTTCAGGTGCGCGACGCGGGCGTCCCAGGCGGCGCGCTCGCGCTCGGCCTGCATCTGCCGCTGCGCGCGCAGCCGCTCGAACTCGCTGTAGCCGCCCGCGTAGCGGACCAGCTTGCCGCCGTCCAGGTGAAGCGTCGCCGTCGCGACGCGGTCGAGGAAATCGCGGTCGTGCGAGACGATGACCGCGGTGCCGGGGTAGCGCAGCAGCCAGCGCTCGAGCCACAGGATCGCGTCCAGGTCGAGGTGGTTGGTCGGCTCGTCGAGCAGCAGCAGGTCGCCGGGCGCGAACAGCGCTCGCGCGAGGTTCAGCCGCATCCGCCAGCCGCCCGACAGTGCATCGACCGGCTGCTGGGCCTGCGCGGCGTCGAAGCCGAGGCCTGCGAGCAGGCTGCGGCTGCGCGCCTCGGCAGTGAGCCCGCCCGCCTCTTGCCAGTGGTCGTGCGCGTGCGCGAGCGCGGTGCCGTCGCCGTCGCGCTCGGCCTGCTCGAGCGCGCTGCGCGCCTGCGCGAGGCGCGCGTCGCCGGCGACGATGAAGCGCCACGCGGGCAGGGTGCTCGAGGGCAGGCCCTGCTCGAGCCGGATCACGTCGCGCCAGGGCTGGACGATGTCGCCGGCGTCCGGGGGCAGCTCACCGGCCAGCGCCGAGAGCAGGGTGGTCTTGCCGGTCCCGTTCTGGCCGACCAGCGCGATGCGCTCGCCCGGGCCGATGTTCGCGTCGGCGCGATCGAGCAGCACCCTGCCGCCGCGCGACAGCGTCAGCCCTTGCAGGCGGATCACGGGCGGCCGGCCCCGCGGCGCGTCGCGGCGGTTCGCGAGCCCGGCCTGCGCGCGCGGGCGCGGCGCGCCGCGGCGGCGAGCTGCGCCGCCTCGACCAGGACCAGCATGCGTTCGCCGGCGGCCACCGGCAGGTAGTGGAACTCCAGCGACGGAAACGCCGCCTCGAAGTGCGCGGCCTCGTGGCCGATCTCGAGCAGCAGGAGCCCGTCCTCGCAAAGGTGCGCCGGCGCGTCGGCGAGCAGCCGGCGCACGAGATCCATTCCGTCGTGGCCTCCGGCCAGCGCGGCGCGCGGCTCGGCGCGAAACTCGGGCGGAAGCGCCTGCATCGATGCGTCGTTGACGTAGGGCGGATTGCACAGCACGAGGTCGAAGCGGCGATTACGCACGGGCGCGAACAGGTCGCCCTGGACGAGCTCGACGCGCTCTCGCAGACCGTACCGGTCGCGGTTCACGGCGGCCAGCGCCAGCGCGTCGGACGACAGGTCGGCGCCCACCACCTGCGCATCGGGAAAACGGTCCGCGGCGACGATCGCCAGGCTGCCTCCGCCCGTGCACAGGTCGAGGATGGACCCCGGCCACGTCGGCGCGCGCGGGTGCAGGTCGAGCCACTGCGACAGCGCCTCGTCCAGCGCCTCGGCGATCGGCGAGCGCGGCACCAGCGCGCGGGCGTCGCACGCGAAACTCATGCCGCGCAGCCACGCCTCGCCGGTCAGGTAGGCCGCCGGCAGGCGCGACGCGATGCGGCGCTCGAACAGCTCGACCGCGGCGCGTCGCTCCGCCCGCGGCAGGCGCGCGTCGAGCCAGGGGTCGAGCGGCTCGGGCGGCAGGTGCAGCGACCAAAGCAGCAGCGCGACGGCTTCGTCCCAGGCGTTGTCCGTGCCATGCCCGTAGGCCAGGCCCGCTGCCGTGAAGCGCGAGGCCGCCCAGCGCAGCAGGTCGCGCACGGTTCGCAACTCGCGCACGGCCGAATCGGGGTCGGCCAGGCGCCGTTCGAAGGCGGTGCTCATGCGCGCAGCAGGCTGGCGATCGTGCGCCGGTAGATGTTCTTCAGCGGCTCGAGCGCGGCCAGCTCGACGTGCTCGTCGATCTTGTGGATGCTGGCGTTGGGCGGACCGAACTCGATGACCTGCGGGCAGATGCGGGCGATGAAGCGGCCGTCCGAGGTGCCGCCGGTCGTCGACAGTTCGGTGTCCAGTCCGGTCTCGGCACGGATCGCCGCCGACAATGTGTCGGAGAGCCTCCCGCGGGCGGTGAGAAAGGGCATGCCCGACAGCGACCAGTCGAGCGTGTAGTCGAGCCCGTGCGCATCCAGCACGGTGGCGAGCCGCTGCTTCAGGCTCTCCACGGTGCTGGCGGTGGAGAAGCGGAAGTTGAAATCGAGCGTGATCCGCCCCGGGATCACGTTCGTCGCGCCGGCGCCCGCCTGGATGTTCGATACCTGCCACGAAGTCGGGGGGAAGTACTCGTTGCCGCGGTCCCATTCGGTGGCGACCAGTTCGGCCAGTGCCGGCGCGAGCAGGTGGATCGGGTTGCGCGCGAGATGCGGATACGCGATGTGCCCCTGCACGCCGGCAACGACCAGTCGTCCCGACAGCGATCCGCGGCGCCCGTTCTTTACCATGTCGCCGAGGCGCTCGACCGAGGTCGGCTCGCCGACGATGCAGAAATCGAGCCGTTCGCCGCGCTCGTCGAGGCGCTCGACCACCTTGACGGTGCCGTCGGTGGCAGGGCCTTCCTCGTCGGAGGTGAGCAACAGGGCGATGCGCCCCGCGTAGTCGGCGCCGGACTCCAGCAGTTCCTCGACCGCCACGACGAAGGCCGCGATCGACGTCTTCATGTCGGCCGCACCCCGACCGTACAGCCGGCCGTCGCGCACGGTCGGCACGAACGGGTCGCTGGTCCACTGGTCGAGCGGCCCGGTCGGAACGACGTCGGTGTGGCCGGCGAATGCCAGCGTCGGCCCCGGCGCGCTGCCGGGCCGCACGGCCCAGAGGTTGGTGACGCCGTTGCTCTCGATCGTTTCGCAGGAAAAGCCGAGCGGCGCCAGGCGCTCGGCCACCAGCTTCTGGCAGCCGTGGTCGTCGGGGGTGACCGATCGCTGCCGGATCAGCGCCTCGGCGAGCGCGCGCACGCGGCTCATCGCGCCGCGGGGCCGGTATCGGCCGTGGCGCCGAACACCCCGGCGTACAAGGGCTCGGAGAAGCCGACGATGATGCGGTCGCCGGCCTGCAGCACCGGGCGCTTGACGAGCGTGGGGTCCGAGAGCATCAGCTCGGCGGCGCTCGTCTGGTCGGTGATCGCGGCCCGGCGCTGCGGGTCGAGCTTGCGCCAGGCCAGCCCGCGGCGGTTCAGCAGCGAATCCCAGGGCACTCGGCCGAGCCACACGGCCAGGCGCTGCGCGTCGAGCCCGTCCTTGCGGAAGTCGTGGAAGCGGAACGCGATCTCGTGGGCGCGCAGCCAGGCGCGCGCCTTGCGAACCTGCTCGCAAGTCTCGATGCCGAAGACGACGACCTCGCCCATCTCAGATGTTGAGCAGGAACTCGGAGAACGACGGGCCTTCCGCGTCGTCACCGCTCGAGCGCCCGCGCGTCTGCGGCTGGCCCAGCGCGGCCGATGCCATCGCCGGGGAGACCAGGGTGCCGGGCTGCGCCGCGGGCGCCGGGGCGGCCGCCGCGTCCTCGGGTTCGTTCTCGAGCATCCACAGCAGGTTGGTGGGCGAGTCGGCGTGCGCCATCGCGTCCTCCTTGGCGATCCGGCGCGCGCGCACCAGCTCGGCGAGCGCATGGTCGAAGGTGCGCGAGCCGGCGGCCAGGCTCTGGTTCATCGCGTCCTTGATCTCGGTGAGGCGGCCCTGCTCGATCAGCTCTGCGATGTGGCGGGTGTTCAGCAGCACTTCGACCGCGGGCAGGCGGCTGCCGTCGAAGGCGCGGACCAGGCGCTGCGAGACCACCGCCTTCAGCGTCGCCGCGAGGTCGGCCAGCAGCACCGGCCGGTTGTCTAGCGGATAGAAGCTCACGATGCGGTTCAGCGCATGGTTGGCGTTGTTCGCGTGCAGCGTCGCCAGCACCAGGTGGCCCGACTGCGCGTAGGCGATCGCGTTCGACATCGTCGCCGTGTCGCGGATCTCGCCGATCAGGATGCAGTCGGGCGCCTGCCGCATTGCGTTCTTCAGCGCGATCTCGAGCGAGTGGGTGTCGGTGCCGATCTGCCGCTGGTTGACGATCGAGCGCTTGTTCTGGAACGTGAACTCGATCGGGTCTTCGAGCGTCAGGATGTGGCCGGTCTTCTGCTCGTTGCGATGGTCGATCATCGACGCGAGCGTGGTCGACTTGCCCGAGCCGGTCGCGCCGACCACCAGCAACAGGCCGCGCTTGTCCATCACGAGGTCGCCCAGGATCGTCGGCAGGTGCAGCGTCGCGAGCTTCGGGATGTCGTGCGGAATGAAGCGGATCACGCAGGCAACCGAACCGCGCTGGCGAAACACGTTGACGCGGAAGCTTCCGACGTTGCGCACGCCGTAGCCGAGGTTGAGTTCGTGCTGCTTCTCGAACAGGTCCCAGTGGCGGTCCTCGACGATCTCGCGGATCAGCGACACGACGTTCTCGGGAGCGAGCCGTTGCTGGTTGACCGGCACCATTGCGCCGTTGATCTTCAGCTGCACCGGCGCGCCCGGCGACAGGAACAGGTCCGACGCCTTCTTCTCGGACATCAGCTGCAGCAAGCGATCCATCATCATCCGGGTCTCCCGATGTCTTCGCGCCGCGCGCCGTCCCTCCGGGGCGGGCCGGGGCGAATCGTCACGCCCTCAGTCGCCGCGCAGCAGTTCGTTGATGCCGGTCTTCGCGCGCGTCTGCGCGTCGACGCGCTTGACGATCACCGCGCAGTACAGGCTCACCTTGCCGTCGGACGAAGGCAGCGAGCCGGGCACCACGACCGACCCGGCGGGCACGCGTCCGTACAGCACCTTCCCGGACTCGCGGTCGTAGATCTTGGTGCTCTGGCCGATGTAGACGCCCATCGACAGCACCGAGTTCTCCTCGACGATGACGCCCTCGACGACCTCGGACCTCGCGCCGATGAAGCAGTTGTCCTCGATGATCGTCGGATTGGCCTGCAGCGGCTCGAGCACCCCGCCGATCCCCACGCCACCGGAGAGGTGGACGTTGCGACCGATCTGGGCGCACGAGCCGACGGTGGCCCAGGTGTCGACCATCGTGCCCTCGTCGACGTACGCGCCGATGTTCACGTACGAAGGCATCAGCACGACGTTCTTTCCGACGAAGGCGCCGCGCCGCGCGACGGCTGGCGGGACCACGCGGAAACCGCCCGCCTGGAAGTCGGCGGGTCGCCAGCCTTCGAACTTGGTTGGCACCTTGTCGTAGAACTGCAGCGCGCCAGCCTGCATCGGCGCGTTGTCCTCGAGGCGAAACGACAGCAGGACGGCCTTCTTGACCCACTGGTGGACGACCCAGTCGCCGTCGCGCTTCTCCGCAACCCGCAGGCTGCCCTCGTTGAGCCGGGCAATCACGGCCGCGACCGCGTCGCGAACCTCGACCGGGGCGCTCTTCGGGGACAGTTCGTTGCGGCGTTCCCACGCCTGGTCGATGGTCTGCTGCAGCTGCGTCATGGGGGCTCGTCGTTTCAGGAGGAGAGGAAGCGTTCGATCCGGCCGGCCGCCTCGACGCAGCTGGCGAGCGTGTCGACCAGTGCGATGCGAACGAAGCCGCGGCCGGGGTTTCGGCCATCCTGGTCACGGGCGAGGAAGCTGCCCGGGAGCACGAGGACATTATATTGGGCGTAGAGATCGCGGCAGAACGCCTGGTCGTCCCCGCCGGGGACTCGCGCCCACAGGTAAAACCCTGCCTCGGGCCGGCTCGTCTCGAGCACGCGGGCCAGCGCCGGAGTGACCGCGTCGAACTTTCGCCGGTACAGGGCCCGGTTCTCGAGCACGTGGGCCTCGTCGCCCCAGGCAGCAATCGAGGCCGCCTGCACGGGCAGGCTCATCGCGCTGCCGTGATAGGTTCGATAGAGGAGGAAGCGCTTGAGGATCGTCGCGTCGCCGGCGACGAACCCCGAGCGCAGCCCGGGCGCGTTGGAGCGCTTGGACAGGCTCGAGAACACCACGAGGCGCCGCCAGTCCTGCCGGCCCAGCGCCTGGGCGGCCTGCAGCGCGCCGAGCGGCGGCGCCGCCTCGTCGAAGTGGATCTCCGAATAGCACTCGTCCGACGCGATCGTGAATCCGTACTGGTCGGACAGATCGAACAGCAGTCGCCAGTCGTCCAGCGACATCACCGCGCCCGTCGGGTTGCCGGGCGAGCAGGCATAGAGCAGGCGCGTATCGGCCCAGACCGCCTCGGGGACTGCCGACCAGTCGCAGCGGAACTGCGTCTGCGGCCACTGCTCGACCAAATACGGCTCGGCGCCGGCGAGCAGTGCCGCGCCCTCGTAGATCTGGTAGAACGGATTCGGGCACACCACGCGGGGGGCGCCGGCCGGATCGACGACGGCCTGGGCGAATGCGAACAGCGCCTCGCGCGATCCATTGACCGGCAGCACCTCGGTGGCCGCATCGAGCGCGTTCAAGCCGTAGCGGCGCCGCAACCAGCCGGCGATCGACTCGCGCAGCGCCGGGGTGCCTGCGGTGGCCGGGTAGGTCGCCAGTCCGTCCAGGCTTGCCACGAGCGCGTCGCGGATCAGCGCGGGCGTCGGATGCTTGGGCTCGCCGATCGACAGGTTCAGCGCCGGGTACGCGGCGGGCGCGGTGACGCCGGCCAGCAGCGCGCGCAGGCGCTCGAACGGATAGGGATGAAGCTTGTTCAGAAGCGGGTTCAAGAAAGTCTCATAAGTATATGTTTCATATTCTATCTTCCTAGCCGCGAACGTTCGACTCCGGGGGGAACTCACCCAGATCGACCCGCGGGGCCGGCTTCCAGCCCTTCTTGCGGTGCTCGGCCACCACGGTGGTGAAGATGCCGCCGCGCACGAACCAGCGGGCGGTCAGTCGCAGGAAGCGCGGCGCGGTGGCGGCGACCAGTTCGTCGAGGATGCGATTGGTCACCGCCTCGTGGAAGGCGCCCTCGTCGCGAAAGCTCCACATGTACAGCTTGAGCGCCTTGAGCTCGACGTTGCGTCGATCGGGCACGTAGTCGATCACGAGGTGGGCGAAGTCGGGTTGCCCGGTGAGCGGGCACAGGCAGGTGAACTCGGGCACCTCGATGTGCACGAGGTAGTCGCGCCCGGGCGCCGGATTCGGGAAGGTCTCGAGTTTCCTGGAGGGTCGTGACGGCATGATCGGGATCGGCGGCGAGCGTGCCCCGGAATCGATGCGCTTGCAGTCCCGGGAGGCGGGCAGGGCGGCTGCTATTATACGGAGCGTCAAAGGCCGCCCCGAGCGGCTTTTGCCTTTTGCCGGGCGGCCAGGCGCGCTGCGTGCCGACGCCGGCGCTTGCGGCAGGAATCTTCGGTGCGACTGAAACAGATCAAACTCGCCGGCTTCAAGTCCTTCGTCGACCCGACCGCGTTCGACGTGCCGGGCCAGTTGGTCGGCGTGGTCGGCCCCAACGGTTGCGGCAAGTCGAACATCATCGACGCGGTTCGCTGGGTGCTCGGCGAATCGAAGGCGTCCGAGCTGCGCGGCGAGTCGATGCAGGACGTCATCTTCAGCGGCTCGTCCGAGCGCAAGCCCGCCGCGCGGGCCTCGGTCGAGCTGGTCTTCGACAATTCGCTCGGCCGCATCGCAGGCAGCTGGAGCCAGTACGCCGAGATCTCCGTCAAGCGCGTGCTCACGCGCGACGGCCAGTCGACGTACTTCATCAACAACCAGCCGGTACGGCGCCGCGACGTCCACGACATGTTCCTGGGCACCGGCCTGGGCCCGCGCGCCTACGCGATCATCGGACAGGGGATGATCTCGCGCATCATCGAGGCTCGTCCCGAAGATCTGCGGGTGTTCCTGGAGGAAGCCGCCGGTGTCTCCAAGTACAAGGAGCGGCGCCGCGAGACCGAGAACCGGCTGGCCGACACGCGCGAGAACCTCACGCGCGTCGAGGACATCCTTCGCGAGCTCGACGCGCAGATCGAGAAGCTCGAGCGGCAGGCCGAGGTCGCGCAGCGCTACCGCGAGCTCGAGGCCGAGCGCGAGCGCAAGCAGCGCATGCTGTGGCTGTTGCGACGCGACGAGGCGCAGGCGGAAGAGCAGCGCCTGGCGCGCCTCGCCGCCGAGGCGGCACTGGCGGTCGAGTCGCACGTCGCCGAGCAGCGCGCGATCGAGGCGGACATCGAGACCGTTCGCAACGCGCACTACGAGGCCGGTGACGCGATGCACGCGGCACAGGCGCGCTACTACGAATGCAACGCCGAAGTGAGCCGGATCGAGTCCGAGATCCGGATCGTCTCCGAGACCCAGGGGCAGCTGCGCGAGCGGCTCGACGGGGTCGAGCAACAGGCGCAGCGCGCGCACGAGCAGCAGGAACGCGCACGCGGCGACCGCGCCGGCGCGGATGCCCGGCTGGCCGAAGCCAGGCTGCTGGCCGACGAACTCGCTGCGCAGGTCGCCGCGCACGCCGACGAGGTCCCGGCGCTCGAGAACAGCGCCCGCGAGGCGCGAGCGCGCGTCGACGAGGCGCGTGCGAAGGTAGCCGGCACCAGGCAGGCGATCGAGGTCTGCGCGTTGCACGAGCGCAAGGCGAGCGAAGGGCTCGACCTGGCGACCCGCCGGCGCGATCGGCTGCAGGCCGAGGCGGGCGACCTGCACGCGTTTCGTCCCGAGGATCTGGCGCAGGCGCTCGAGGCGCTGGCCGCCTCCGAGGAGGCCGATCGGCTCACCACCGACGAGCTGGCCGCGATCGAGGCGAGCTGGACCGAGCTCGAGGCGCAGCGGCAGCCCTCGCAACAGGCGCTGCGCGAGGCCGAGGCGAAGCTCGCGCAGATCGACGCCCGCATCGGCGCGTTGCGCCAGTTGCAGGAGCGCGTCGAGAGCCAGGCGAAGGTCCAGCCGTGGCTGGCGCGGCACGGGCTGGACCGGCTCTCGAGGCTGTACCACAAGGTGCGCATCGACGACGGCTGGGAGAACGCGATCGAGTCGGTGCTGCGCGAGCGCGTCAACGCGCTCGAGGTCGGGCGGCTCGAACACGTGGCCGGGCTGGTCGCGGACGCGCCGCCGTCGAAGGTGGGCTTCTTCGCGGCCACGCCCGTCGCGGGCGCAGCGGCCGCGCCGGCCGGGCTGCGGCCGCTGCTGTCGGTGGTGCACACCGGCGAGGCTGGCGTGCAGACGCTGCTGGCCGAGTGGCTCGCGGGCTACTACGCCGCAGAGTCGCTCGAGGCCGCGATGGCGCAGCGCGCAAGCCTGCCGCCGGGCGCTCAGTTCGTGGTCGGCGCGGGCCACCTGGTCGGGCGGCAGTCGGTGCTGATGTACGCCGCCGATTCCGAGCAGGAGGGCGTGCTCGCGCGGCGCCACGAACTCGAGAACCTCACCCGCGAGCAACGCGCCCAGCAGCTGATGGTCGACGACGCGCGCGGCCGCGCGGCACGCGTCGAGGCCGGGGCGTCGGAGCAGCTCGCGGCGCTGATGGCGCTGCGCGACGAGCACAACCGCGCGCTCAAGCAGATGGCCGCGCTGCGGCTCGATGCGCAGCGCCTCGAGCAGGAGCGCGCGCGCGTGGCCGAGAGCCGCGAGCGCATCGAGGGCGAGCTCGAGGAGCTCGCCGCCCAGATCGCCGGGTTCGAGGGCACGATCGCCGAGGAGACCGCGCGCTTCGAGCAGCTCGACGTCGAGCTGGGCGAAGAGCAGCAGCGCGCCGAAGACCTTCAGCTCGCGCTCGAACAGGCCGAGCGCGAGCTCGCCAGTCGACGCGACGCGCTTCGCCAGCAGGAGCGCGAGGCCCAGGAAGCGTCGTTCTCGGTGCGCGCGATCGAGGCCGACATCGAGCGATTCGACGCGCTGCTCACGCAGGGGCAGGCAATGGCCGAACAGGCGGCGTCGGAGCGCGCCGCCGTCATCGAGAAACTGCAGCAGCTGTCCGACGCCGCGGCGCGCCAGGCGCTGCAGGACGCGCTGGCGGCGCGCACCGCCTCCGAGCAGGCGCTCGGCGCGGCGCGCCAGAGGCTGGAGGAACTCACTCAGACCCTGCGCAGCCGCGAAGAACAGCGGCTGGCCGCCGAGCGCGCCCAGGAACCGCTGCGCCAGCAGCTCACCGATCTGCAACTGAAGGAGCAGGCGGCGCGAATGAACGCCGAGCAGTACGCTCAGCAGCTTGCCGACGCGCAGGTCGACGAGGACGGCATCGCGACGCTGCGGGCGGCGTTTCCGGACGCTCCCCGCCCGTCGTGGCTGCAGGGCGAGGTCACGCGCCTGGCCAACGCGGTCGCGGCGCTCGGCCCCGTCAACCTGGCCGCGCTCGATGAGCTGGCCCAGTCCGGCGAGCGCAAGGCCTTCCTCGATTCGCAGTCAGCCGACCTCAACGAGGCGATCGCCACGCTCGAGGACGCGATCCGGCGCATCGACCGCGAGACGCGCGAGCTGCTGCAGGAGACCTACGACACGGTCAACCGCCACTTCGGGCAACTGTTCCCGCAATTGTTCGGCGGCGGCGAGGCGAAGCTCATCCTCACCGGCGACGAGATCCTCGACGCCGGCATCCAGGTGATGGCGCAGCCGCCGGGCAAGCGCAACACGTCGATCCACCTGCTCTCGGGCGGCGAGAAGGCGCTGACCGCGATCGCGCTGGTCTTCGCGCTGTTCCAGCTCAATCCGGCGCCGTTCTGCCTGCTCGACGAGGTCGATGCGCCACTGGACGACGCCAACACCGAGCGCTACTGCGACATGGTTCGGCGCATGTCCGACCAGACCCAGTTCCTGTTCATCACGCACAACAAGATCGCGATGGAGCTCGCGCAGCAACTCGTCGGCGTGACGATGCAGGAGCGCGGCGTCTCGCGCATCGTCGCCGTCGACCTCGAGGCGGCCGCCCGGATGGCGGAGGCGGCGTGAGCAGCCTCGGGCTGAGCCTGTTGCTGCTGGTGGCGCTGGCGGTCGCCGTTGCGCTGGTCTACAACCTGCGCCAGGCCAGGCCGCGCCTGCGCTGGCCCGGCGAGCTGCGCTGGCCGGGGCTTCGCCGCGGCAAGCCGGACAAGGCCGGCACGGCCGAGGCTCGGCCCACGACCCGGCGCATGGAGCCGCAGCCCGTTCGCGCTGCCGGTGGCGCCTTCGGCGGCGCGGCCGATCAGCGCGGCGAGCCGCGGCTGGGCGCCGAGGTGCCCGACGGCCAGGCGGGTGTCGCCACTTCCGATGCGCACGACTGGTCCGCGGGCGCAGAACGCGACGACGCACCGGCATCTCCCGATTCCCAGGCCGGTCGCGAAGCGACCGGGCTTCCGATCGGCGCCCCCGCGACTTCCGGGTCGCCGGCGGGCGGCGCCCACGGTATCGCGCCCGCGGTGCGCGCCGGGTCGGCCGCCCGGACGGTCGCGCAGGCCGCGCCGGAGGCGCCGGAGGCGCCGGTTGCGGCCGCCGCCGCCGGGGGCGCAGGGGTCTCTGGAGTGGCAGGAGTCGACGAGGATGCGGCCGTGCCCGTCGTGCCGCGCGCGCCCGCCGCGCGCGTGCCAGCGCCGCCCCTGTCCGAGATCTGCGACTGCATCGTCGAGATGCCGCTTGCCTCGGCCTGCGCCGGCGAGCGCCTTTGCGCAATCGCCCAGCGCTTCAGGCGCGCCGGCGGCAAGCCGGTCACGATCGAGGGGCTGCCGGTCGATGCGCAGCCGGGCGACTGGGAGGCGCTGTCGACCGCGCGGCAATACGCAGCGCTGCGCGCCGGCATCCTGATGGCCAACCGCCACGGGCCGCTGAACGCGATGGAGTTCTCCGAGTTCGTCGCCGGCGTGCAGGCGATCGCCGACTCGCTCGCCGCGCTCGCCGACACGCCCGACATGGCGGCCGTGCTCGCGCGTGCACGCGACCTCGACGCCACCTGCGCGCAACTCGATGCGCAGGTCGGCGTCAACGTCGAGGCGCCCGAGCCGCTCGGGCCGGCGCAACTCGCAGCCCTGGCCGGCGCCTTGTCGGTGATCGAGCGCGGCAGCAACCGTTACGCGCGGGTCGGCGCGCAGGGCGACGTGGTGTTCTCGGTCGCGCTGGCCGACGTGCCCAACCGCCTCACGTTCCTGCTCGACGTGCCGCGCACGATGCCCGACGCCGACGCCTGGGGGCAGATGCTCGAAGCGGCCAACGCCTGCGCGAGGCGCGTGGGCGGGCGCCTGGTCGACGATGGCGGACGCCCGTTGGCCGAATCGGCGCTGGCGCAGATCGGCCGGCAACTCGCGCAGCGCTACGAGTCGCTCGAGGCGATCGGCTTGCCGGCGGGCTCGGCCCTGGCGCTCAGGGTCTTCAACTGACGCCGGCGGATCGCCGCCGTCCGACACGCTGGCGAACCCGGTGAACACCGCGAAGAAGCGCGCCGAGAAGCTGCGCGAACTGCTCGCCCGCTACGACTACGAGTACTACGTGCTCGACGCGCCGAGCGTGCCCGATGCCGAGTACGACCGGTTGTTCCGCGAACTGCAGGAACTCGAGCGCGCCGACCCCTCGATCGCCGTCGCGGGCTCGCCGACCCAGCGCGTGGGCGGGGCCGTCTCGGGGGCGTTCGCCACCGTGCGCCACGCGGTGCCCATGCTGTCGCTGAACAACGCGTTCGACGACGACGAGGTGCTTGCCTTCGATCGGCGGGTGCGCGAGCGGCTGGCCGAGGAAGGACTGCCGGTCGCGAAGCTGCGCTACAGCGCCGAACTGAAGTACGACGGCGTCGCGGTGAGCCTGCGCTACGACAACGGGCTGCTCGCGCAGGCTGCGACCCGCGGCGACGGCGCCGCCGGCGAGGACGTCACCGCCAATATCCGGACGGT
>CALMSQ010000123.1:0-1880 GCA_937872345.1 uncultured Burkholderiales bacterium
TGTTCTTCAACGACGCCGGGGTCGGCAAGGAGCGCGCCGGCATCGTCGCGCTGGAACTGCTCGAGGCGATCGGGGTGGCCTGCGCGACCTACTCGCACGACTCGGCGCGGATCGGGGATGCGCGCGACGGGCTGCAGAACGGGGTCGTGACCCACGTGAACGCGCCGGCGGCGGCGGCCGGGGTTCGGGTCGGGCAGGCAGTGCGCGAGGCGTCGGAGGGCCTGAGCGCGCGCGGCGCGAAGTGACGGCAGAAGTCGAACAGTTGCGCTCGGCCATCCGGCCGATCGGGAAGATCAGGCGCGGGCCACGTTCCACCGTCGAACGCGATTCGCGATGGCGACCACCCGAGGAGCCGGCTGCTAGGAAGAGCGGGCAGTTCTCAGCCGATGAGCGCTCCCAGTTCCCTGGATGCGGAACGCGACAGCCGACGCCCTTCCTTCGCCACATTGATCCGCAAGGCGGCCTGTGCCACCTCCAGCATCGGCTGCTCGAGCACGTAGCCGCATCGGACCTGCAGCCAGGCCAACACATCAGCCAGATGCCAGATCGATGCGCCCCCCTGGTGGACCGGCGCCGGGAAGCTGTCGGGATGGGACAGCATCAGCTTGCGGATGTTCTGCCGCGACACGTTCACGATCTCGGCCACGTCGGTGAGGCCGACCCAGTCCGGCGCCGCCTCGATCAGCTTCGCCGAGGGCGCGGCACGCCGCACATTCGCCAGTGCGCTGTACATCGCTGCATCGGCGCTTTCTGCCTCGCGGGTGAATTCCAGCGCAAGCCGTCCGGGCTGTCCGATGCCGACCAGGGCATCGTCGCAGCCCGCCTCACCGAGCCGTTCGACCACTGCATCGAGGTCGCGGTCGTCATCGGCGAGTTGGTACTTCAACGTGAAGACGTATTCCATCGCTACTCCTCGCCGTCGGCTTCGTGCTGCCGGCGATGCGTCGTGCAGTTGTCCACGACGCGACGCAGAGCGCGCGCATGGTTGCGGGGATTCCTCGGCGTGCTCCACACGCTGCTGATGCAGAACTCGCCACGACGACACTCGTCGTCGTCGTAAGGACAATAGATTCGCCCCCAAGCGTGACTGCCGCCGATCTCGACGCGCCAGCCCTGCGACTCCGCGTACCTCAGCGCTTCCTCGACCTCCTTCTCGGGATGCGAGGGGCGAGTCATCAGTGGCCTCGAGTATGAAGACGAGCAATATGGTTGTCAAGTGACAACCACGCTCTCGTGACGACCCCGTTCTCTGATCGCTGGCACGAACCGGCCATCGGCTCGCCCACTCTAGCCAGGGCAGCCCGCTCACGCACTTATCCCTTCGGCCTAGCTCCCCGCGCACTTCGAACCGGTGCGCCCCACTCGCTGCTCGCCGTCACCTCGTACCCATGCCGCTTCAGCAGCGCATGCCGCCGCGCCCGGTCGAGGCCGTGTGCGACCGTCTCGGCGCACGTCTCGCGCGCCTTCGAGGGGGTCGCCGCGCAATGTCTCGACTTCGGCCCGGCGGAAGTAGCGTGGTTCGCCCCAACGCGTCGGCGACCGCCGCGCACTCACACCCGCCGCACCCCCGACAACCTCGGCCGCCAATACCGCGCCAGCACCCCGTCCAGCCGCACGGTCCCCCCGGTGGACGGCGCATGCACGAACCGCCCGTCTCCGACGTAGATGCCCGCGTGCGAGAACCGGCCGCGCGTATCGAACAGCACCAGGTCGCCGCTGCGCACCGCGGACAGCGGCACGTGAACGCCGACTCGCGCCAGCTGCGCAACCGTGCGCGGCAGCGCCAGCCCTGCCGCTTCGCGGTAGACGTAGACGATCAGCCCGCTGCAGTCGAAGCCGCTGTCGGGCGTGTTGCCGCCGAAGCGATACGGCGTGTCGAC
>CALMSQ010000124.1:0-3124 GCA_937872345.1 uncultured Burkholderiales bacterium
CGGCGACTCGAGCAGCCGCTTGACGTCCTTGCGGTGGATCCCGGTGGTGATGCTGATCTGGCTCACGTTGGTGTCGAGTCCGTTGCGCTCGAGTTCCGCGCTGCCTGCCTTCACGAAAGCCTGCTTGAGCAGTTCTTCGACCTGCCCGAACTTCAGGCCGCGCGCCACCAGCAGGCGGGCGAGCGGAACCAGCACGGCCAGCGCCGCGCCGAACACCGCGTCGCCCGGCTCGGCGGCGAGCGCGCCGGCTCGCCCTTCGGTCGCGTTGGTCTTCATCTTTTTCGGTTCCCTGGCCCTCCGGCGATCGCCGGAAGTCTGATGTCACCGAATCTTATGGGAAATTATCCCACCATTCCAGGAAAAGGGTCACCCGCCGGCCCGCCGCTCGAGGCGATCTCTCCCGAGGGCCCGACGGTAAGCCAGGCGGCGCCGGATAGCGCGAGGAACTCGCCGGCCGCGGCCTGCTTGAGCATCGAGATCGTGCTCAGGCTGCCTGCGGCGATCGCCAGCGGCGCCAGCACCGTGACCGATTGCCAGTAGCGCACCGGCCACCCGGTGCGCGGGTCGAGGATATGGCAGTAGCGCACGCCGTCGATCTCGAAGTAGCGCTCGTAGTCGCCGCTGGTCGCCAGCCCGCCCTGGGCCACCTCGAGGCTGGCGATCGTCTCGCCGGCGCGGCGCGGATGCTGGATCCCGAAGCGCCACGCCGAGCCGTCGGGCTGCGGGCCGAACGCGCGCAGGTCGCCGCCGAGGTTCACGAAGCCGTGCCGGCAGCCGGCCTCGAGCAGCAGCGTCGCGGCGCGGTCGGCGGCGTATTCCTTGCCGAAGCCCCCGAAGTCGAGCTCCATGCCGGGGCGCGTCAGTCGCACGCAGCGGCCGTCGCGCTCGAAGCGCTCCCACCCGACGAGCGCGCGCGCGGCGTCGACCTCGGCCGCGGCGGGCAGTCGCGCGCAGCGGAAGTCCCAGGCGCGGCGCAGCACGCCCGAGGTGATGTCGAACAGCCCGTCGCTGCTCGCGTGCAGCGCGTCGGCGTACGCGATCAGCGACAGCGTCTCGTCGTCGCATTCGACCGGCGACCCGCCGGCGGCGCGATTGATCCGTCCGACAATGCTGTCCGCGCGATAGCGCGAGTACTTCTGCTCGATGCGCCGGACCTCGTCGATCGCCCGCTGCGCGTGCCGCGTCGCGCTCGCCTCGTCGAGTCCGGCGAGGCGCACTTCGCATCCGCAGGCCATCGCCTCGAACTCGAAGCCGAGTTCGGGCCACGGCGGCTGCGCGTCGGTTGCGCTAGAACTTGTGCGTGACACCGATCTGCATGAAACGCGCCTTGAAGAGGGCAAGCCCCGGGCTGCCGGTGCCGCCCAGCCGCCACGCGCCGCGCTGCTCGTACCACTCCATCCGGAAGTCCGCGTTCCAGTCCTTGATGACTTCCTTGCTCACCTTGAAGCCCAGGGTCATTGCGCCGAATGCCGACAACCGATGGTCGGCCGAATAGAAGCCGGTCGGGTTGGTCAGGTACCCCGGCGGGAACGGCGCTCCGAGCAAGGGATCGTAGACCGGATCGTAATAGAACTTCGCTGCGCTCTGCGTGTGGTAGCGGATCGAGGGCGCGATCGTCCACCCCTTGGGCAGCGGCTGCACCCATTCGGCCGACATCGTGTGCGCGTTCACCTTGAAGCTGTCGTCGTAGTAGCGATAGCTGGTGCGAAGCGTCGAGCCCAGGCCCTCGAAGTGGTGGTTCCAGCGCAGCATCACCGCCGACTGGTTGCGCTCGCGCGGGCGCTGGTCGACCTGCTTGTACGGGTCGGAGTAGTAGCCGGTGCCGCGCGCGATCGTCAGGTTGGCCTGGACGATGTCGTTCGGCGTCAGGACCTGCGTCACGCCGACCATGAAGTCGGTGGTGCGCTTGTGCTCGTCCACGACGATGCCGTTGACCGGGTCGATCCGGTCGAGCGCGCGTCCGACGCCCACCGCCCAGGTCGTGTTGTTGTCGTCGCTCGAGAACGTGGCCTGCAGGCTGTACGAGTTCGAGCGGTAGTCGTGCTCGGTCGAGTAGGCGGTGCCGAAGCTGAACGTCGAGCGGGCGAAGTACTTCGTCACGCGAAGGTCGGCGGCGCGGCGGAAGTCGCTCATCTTCGAGGCGCTGGAGATCGACGAGTGCCAGCGCGGCGACGCGCCCGAGACGCTGTCCATCGTGTACGAGCCGGCCATCGACCAGCTGCCGGCCACCGGCAGCAGGAAGGACATCGACGGCGCGTCGACCGAGATGCGCTTGAGACCGGGCTGCGAGTCGCGGTAGTTCAGGTACTTGAAGCCGATGAGGCCGGACTCGGGGGCGGACTCGGCTCGCGCGGACGGGACCACGCCGGGCAGCGCCAGCGCTGCTGCGAGCACGGCCGCGCCAGAGGACGGGGGTTTCAGCATGTCAGTTGCACCCGCAGCCGCCGCCGCCGACCCCGAGGCCGCCGGAGGCGTTTTCCTTGCTCTGGTAGATGTGCTCGAGGAACTTCGTTTCGAGCGCGTCGCCTTCGAACGTCATCTCGGGCCTGGCGAGGTTGCCCTTCTGCCACGGGGAGACCGGCTCGATGAACGAGCAGCCGGCGTTCGCCAGCACGAGGGTCAGCAGGATCGTTGCGCGCATTCGTCGGACTCCGGGGATCGAGGGGCGGCCCGGCCGCTCACTTGCCGCCGAGGGACTGGCGGATCTTCGCTTCGAGCGCCTCGCGGTCGGAGTCGCGAAAGCCGGCGTGCTGCAGCAGCACCTTGCCGTCGGGGCCGACCAGGAACGAGGTCGGCATCCCCTTGATCGCGTACGACTTCGGCGCCTCGCCTTTTGCGTCGAAGGCGACGACGAACTTCGCGGGCGTCTCCGCCAGGAACCTGCGCGCGTCGTCGGACTTCGCGTCGACGTTCACGCCGATCACCTGGAACCCCTTGGCGCCGTAGCGCTCCTGCATCTCGTTCATCCACGGGAACGACTGCAGGCAGGGCTTGCACCACGAGGCCCAGAAGTCGACGTAGACGAGCTTGCCCTTGTAGTCGGCCAGCTTCACCGTGCCGCTCGCGCCGGGCAGGTTCAGCTCGGGGGCGGCGGCGCCGACGTCGAGCGCGTGCGCCGCGCTCG
>CALMSQ010000125.1:0-3676 GCA_937872345.1 uncultured Burkholderiales bacterium
AGCCCGACGCGGGCCAGTTGCGCGTCGATCGCCTGCGCGTCGACGTCCAGGCCGTCGAGCGCCGCCTGCAGCGCGAGGTTCTCGTGCGCTTCCAGGCTGTCCTTCCAGCCGCTTGCGTGGCCCTCGTACAGGCAGGCGCTGCGCCACTCGGGCGAGCCGGCGCGGCGCGGCTCGCCGCGCCAGCGGATCTCGCCCGCGACCGGCCGCGCCAGGCCGGCGATCGCGCGCAACAGCGTCGACTTGCCGCTTCCGTTGGGGCCGACCAGCATCATCCAGCGTGATCGCGGCACGCGCAGGTCGAGCGACGCGAACAGCGTGCGATAGCCGGCCGCGCAGGCGAGCGCGCGAACCTCGAGTCCGTCGGAGTCGGGCCCGGCGCTCAAGGCGCGACCACGCGATCGATCACGATCGACACGTCGCGCTGGCCGGGCGCGACGTCGGCGCGCTGCCCGTAGAGGTCGCCGGGCTGGCGCATCGCGTTGCCGCTGCGGCTCAGGCGCGCCTCGAGCACCAGGGCGCCGGCCGACGACAGTGGCCGCGACGGGTCCATCGCGTTGGCGTCGCCGATCGAGAATTGCATCGGCAGGCGCGCGTCGGGCTCGCGCAGCACGGCGACCGGGATCGGCGGCCCGCCGGCCTGCCGCGCGATCACGTAGAGCGTGTCGCCGGGCCGCACTTGCGAGGCGAGCTTCTCGTCGACGGTGATCGTGCCGGTGACCGTCGATGTCGCCGCCGGTTTCGCGTCGCGGCTCGCGGCGCCGGGGGCGGGCGCGGAGGGACGTACAGGAGGCGTCGTCGCGCCGCGCTGCGCGATCTCCGCGTCGATTCGCGCGAGCGCCTGGCCGATCTGCGCGGCCTCGTCCGAACCCGCCGGCAGGCCGTCGTGCAGCTTCTTCAGGTAGCCACGGGCGCCTTCGAGGTTGCCGAGCCGGTACTGCGCGGCCCCCATCAGCGCGATCGCCTTCGGCTCGTCGGGGTTGGCCGCGAGCGCCTGCTCGAGCAGCGACACCGGGCGCCCGGAAAAATCGCCGCCCGCCAGCAACGCGGCCGATTCGGCGAAGTCGGCGAGCAGGCGGGCGTCGGGCGGCAGCAGGCGCACCGCCTGCTCGAAGGCCGTCACGGCGTCGGCGTGGCGGCCCTGCATCCGGCGCGCCTCGGCGAGCATCGCCCAGGCTTCGCCGTCGTCGGGCTTTTCGCGAGTGCGCTGCTCGATGCTGCCGATCAGCTTCTCGACTTCGGCCGCATCGACCGGCCGGTGGTCGGCGCGCAGGTCGATGCCGGCGAGGTCGGGCGCGCCGACGCGCTGGTAGACGCCGACCGCGATGATCGGCACCAGCACCGCGAGCGCCAGCGCGACCAGCGTCGGGGCCCGCCTCGGCGCGGCGTCGCCTTCGTCCGCACCGCCGGCAGCGGCCGCGTCGGGCAGGTCTTCGGCGACCTGGCGCAGCAGGTCGGCCTGCGCCTGCTCCGCTTCGGCGTCGCTCAGCCGACCGGCGGCGTGCTCGCGCTCGATTTCGTGCTTGCGATCGCGAAAGACGGCGACGCGGCGGCGCTCGTCGTCGCGCGCGTCGGCCTGCAACGGCGAACGTGCGGACAGGAGCGGCCAGACGATGACGGCAGTCGCCACGACCGTGGCGACTGCAATGGATACCCAGAGCAGCATCGGCGGGAGCCGGCCGGCAGGGCGCGGCGGCGGGAAACGGGGTCAGCGGCGATTGTCGCACAGCCCCGCGGGCCGGCGCTCAGTGCCCGAGCGGCAACTCGCCCTTTGCCAGCCGGCCGGCGAGCACGTCGAGAAAACGGCTGCACGCGTCGAGCTGCGCGATCTCGACGTATTCGTCGGGCTGGTGCGCGACACGGATCTGTCCCGGGCCGCAGACGATGGTGGGCACGCCGATGTCCTGCAGGATGCCGGCTTCGGTGCCGAAGCTGACCCGGCCGGCCGACGCGTGCCCGCACAGCGGCATGATGGCCTGCGCCAGGTAGACGTTGCCGCGCTCGTCGAGCGCCGGCGTGTCGAAGATCTCCTCGAATTCGATGGCGGCGTCGGCCGAGATCGCCCGCATCGCGGGCAGCAGCACCGATTCGCAGTAGCCGCGGATCTCGCCCAGCACGTCGGACGAGCGGGTGCCGGGCAGGGCGCGGATCTCGAGCAGGAACTCGCAGTCCTTCGCGGTGATGTTGTGCGCGGTGCCGCCCTCGATGCGGCCGACGTGCACGCTGGTGTGCGGGAACTCGAAGCCGTCGTGCCGCGCGGCCGCGTTCAGGCGCTTCTGCAGCGCATTGACGAAGACGACGATCTCGGCGGCGTACTCGACCGCCGAGACGCCCTGGTCGCGCAGCGACGAGTGCACCGAATGGCCCCGCACCTTCACGCGGTAGCCGGCGGCGCCCTTGTTGGCGACGACGACCTGCATCGAGGTCGGCTCGCCGATGATGCACGCGGCCGGGCGCACCGGCGCGGTGGCCAGCTGCGCCGCGAGCTGGCGCATGCCGTGCATGTTGGTTTCCTCGTTGTACGACAGCGCGACGTGCAGCGGCGTGCGAAGCCCCGCCCGCGCGAAGCGCGGCGCGGCCTCGAGCACGCAGGCGATGAAGCCCTTCATGTCGGCTGCGCCGCGCGCGACCAGGCGGCCGTCGCGCTCGGTGAGCACGAACGGATCGGAACTCCAGGCCTGTCCGGCCACCGGCACGACGTCGGAGTGGCCCGACAGCATCAGCCCGGGGCGATCGTCGGGGCCGATCGTCGCGAACAGGTTCGCCTTGCCCGGCTCGTCGCCGCTTTGCACTTGCACGCGCGCGCCGCAGTCGCGCAGCCGCCCCGCGGCCCAGTCGATCAGCGCGGCGTTCGGGTTCGCGCTGACGGTGTCGAAGGCCACCAGCCGGCGCAGGGTCTCGATGACGGGGGAGATGGCTATTCCTCTTCGCGTGGGCGCCAGGCAGCGCGCAGCCGGCCCTGAACGTTCGGCGGCGCCTCCTCGTAGCCGAGCAATTCGAGCGAGTAGCTGCCCTGGCCGCCGGTGATCGCCTTGAGCCGCCCCTGGAAGTCGGACAGCTCGGCGAGCGGTGCGCGCGCGCTGAGCATCGCCATGCCGGCGCGCGCGTTGCCGGTGCCCGAGACCTGGCCGCGCCGCGCCGACAGCTCGCCCGACACCGCGCCGATCGCCTCCTGCGGAATCGTCAGCTCGAGCGTGACGATCGGCTCGAGGACGATCGGCCGCGCCCTGGCCGCGGCGTCGAGGAACGCCTTGCGCCCGGCCGTGATGAAGGCGATTTCCTTGCCGTCGACCGGATGGCTCTTGCCGTCGTAGACGGTGACCTGGACGTCCTGGACCGGGAACCCGGCCACCGCGCCGCCGGAGAGCGCCTGGCGCACGCCCTTTTCGACCGCGGGGATGAACACGCTCGGGATCGCGCCGCCCTTGACCTCGTCGACGAAGCGGAAGCCCTCGCCGCGGGCGAGCGGCGCCACGCGCAGGAAGACTTCGCCGAACTGCCCGGCGCCGCCGCTCTGCTTCTTGTGCCGATGGTGGCCTTCGGCCGGGGCGGCGATCGTCTCGCGATACGGGATCGTCGGCGGGTGCGCGTCGACCTCGAGCTTGTACTGCGAGCGGATGCGCTCGAGCACGCGGCCGACGTGCAATTCGCCCAGGCCGCGGATCACCGCCTCGTGCGT
>CALMSQ010000126.1:0-8500 GCA_937872345.1 uncultured Burkholderiales bacterium
CCGTTCAGGCTGACCTTCTCGCCGCGAATGCCCTGGCGCACGGTGCGGTCGCGCTGGTGCTTGAGCATGTCCATGTGCGTGCGTCGCATCACCTCGGGGCTGTCGATGCACTGCGTCGAGCGATCGACCGAGATCGACGGCTTGGCGACGCGCCCTGCCGGCTCGGCGGCCGATGCCGTGCCGATGATCGCGCCTGCGCAGAGCGCGAGCCCGATCGCCTTCAGCCAGCGGTGCGCGACGATGCCCGGCATCTTTCCGTTCCTACTCGCCCAGGCCCATCTGGATGTAGCCGGTCGGGCAGACGTCGGCGCAGATGTGGCAGCCGATGCAGCGGTCGTAGTCGGTATAGACGTACCGGCCCATCGTCGCCTCCTTCTTCGGCACCCGCTTGACCGCCGTCTGCGGGCAATACACCACGCAGTTGTCGCACTCGAAGCACTGGCCGCAGCTCATGCAGCGCTTGGCCTCGGCGATCGCCTCGGCCTCGCCGAGCGCTTCGATGCGCTCCTCGAAGTTGCCGAGCGCGCTCTCCTTCGTGAGCGTGATGAACTTGCGCTTGACCCGCGGCGTGTAGCCGAAGTGGCCGAGGAACAGCGCCTCGTGCGGGATCACGTAGCGGTCGGAGCGGTTGTCGAAGTTGTGGATCGCACCCTTGCTCTGGTCGGTGCCCCAGGTCGGCTCGTGGATCTCGCCCAGCTCCAGCCCGCGCTCGACGTACTTGCGCATCAGGTCGAAGACGTGCACGTCGATCTTCGGGCGCTTGCCGAGCTCTTCGCCCGACAGGAAGCGGTCGATCCCGTCGGCGGCGATCGCGCCGTGCCCGATCGCGGTGGTCAGCAGGTGCGGCCGGATCACGTCGCCGCCGGCGAACACGCCGGGCTGGTCCTTCACCTGGTAGCTGCGGTCGGCGTTGACTGCGCCGCGGCCGTTGTCGAACGCCTCGAGCCCGGTGAAGTCGACCGCCTGGCCGATCGCCGAGACGATCAGGTCGGCGGGGATGTCTTCCTCGGAGCCCTCGATGATCTTGATGTCGAGCTTGCCGCCGGCCATCTTCGCTTCGCACTTCGCGACGCGCAGCGCGGTGGCGCGGCCGTCCGGCCCCTTGACGACGGCCAGCGGCACGAGCCCGCCGCGGATCTGGATGTCCTCTGCCTGCGCCTGCTCGATCTCGTGCTTGTTCGCCTGCATCTTCTCGACCGGGAACACCGAGGTCAGCACCACGTCGGCACCCTGCTTGGCCGACACCTCGGCCACGTCCTGCGCCATGTGGCCGGCGATCGCGGCCTCGAGGTCGGTGGGCTTCGAGTTGGCGAGATGGCCCAGGCGGCGCGCGACGGTGGCCACGTCGATCGACGTGTCGCCGCCGCCGACCACCACCACGCGCTTGCCGACGTGGCGCAGGCGCCCGTCGTTGAACGCGCGCAGGAACGAGGTCGCGGTGACGACGTTGGGCGCTTCGCCGTCCTTGACCGGCAGCGCGCGGCCGGCCTGCGCACCCATGCCGAGGAACACCGCGTCGAAATCGCGCCGCAGCTCGTCCATCGTGACGTCGGTGCCGACGCGGCACTTCAGCCGCGTCTCGATGCCCAGCTCGAGGATGCGGTCGATCTCGGCGTCGAGCACTTCGCGCGGCGTGCGGAAGCCCGGGATTCCGTAGCGCATCATGCCGCCCAGGTACTCGTGCTCGTCGAAGATCGTGACGGCGTGGCCCTTGAGCGCCAGCTGGTAGGCCACCGAGAGGCCGGCGGGTCCGCCGCCGATCACCGCGACCTTCTTGCCGGTCGAGTGCTCGGGCTTGACGAACTTCAGGCCCTTGGCGTTGGCGTACTCGCCGAGGAAGTGCTCGACCGAGTTGATGCCGACGTGGTCTTCCAGTGCGTTGCGGTTGCAGCCGCTCTCGCAGGGCGCCGGGCAGACGCGGCCCATCACCGACGGGAACGGGTTGGCCTGCGTCAGCCGGCGCCAGGCGTATTCCTGCCACGGCATGCCCGCCGGCGGCTTCTCGATGCCGCGGACGATGTTCAGGTACCCGCGGATGTCCTCGCCCGAGGGGCAGCTGCCCTGGCACGGCGGCGTCGACTGGATGTAGGTCGGGCACTTGTGCGAGTGGTCGGCGTCGAAGATCTTCTGGCGGAAGTCCTTCCAGGTGTAATCGCCGTCCTTGAAGCGCCGGAAACTGAGCTTCTCGACCGGTTGTTCAGCGTTCGTCGACATTGTCCGTGTTCTCCGAAGCAGTAATCGGAAGGCGCGTCAGGATTTCGCGCCGAGCCGGATCGCGGTGCTCACCAGCTGGTGCACGCCGCCCACCATTCCCATCTTGAAGCCGTAGTACGGCAGCACTTTCGTGAATTGCGCCTTGCAGATCGCGCAGATCGTCGCCATGAAGTTGACCCCATGCTCCTTGACCACGCGATCGAGCGACTCCATCCGGGGCAGGGCACCCTTGACCCGCAGGTCGAGCAGCTCGTCGGTGAGCACGCCGCCGCCGCCGCCGCAGCAGAAGGTCTGCTCGTGCGTCGTGCCGGGCGCCATCTCGTGGAATCGGTTGACCGTCGCGCGGATGATCGCGCGCGGGATCTCGAACTGCCCGCCCGGCGTGTCGCCCATCCGCGACGCGCGCGCGACGTTGCAGCTGTCGTGGAAGGTGACGACCCGGTGGTCGTTCGCTTCCTTGTCCAGTGTGAGCGCGCCGCGCTGGATCAGGTCCCAGGTGAACTCGCAGATGTGCATCGGCTGGCGGTAGCGCATGTCGAGCTGGCTCTGCAGCTGCACCGCGAACGGATCTTTCGCGCCGGCGCCGATGCCGGCCAGCGTGTTCCAGAAGCTGTACGCCACGCGCCACGCGTGGCCGCACTCGCCGACGATGATCCGCTTGACGCCGAGCTCGAGCGCCGCCTCGCGGATGCGCATCGCGATTCGCCGCAGCTGCTCGTAGTTGCCGATGAACAGGCCGAAGTTGCCTGCCTCGGAGGCGTGCGACGACAGCGTCCAGCTGATGCCGGCGGCGTGGAACACCTTGCCGTAGCCGATCAGGCTCTCGACGTGCGGCTCGGCGAAGAAGTCGGCCGACGGCGTGACCAGCAGCACCTCGGCGCCCTTCTGGTCGAGCGGGTAGCGCACGTCGAAGCCGGTGTCTTCCTTGACGTCTTCCTCGAGCCCCTCGAGCGTGTCGGCGAGCGCCGGCCCGGGCAACCCGAGGTTGTTGCCGATCCGGTGGACCTTGCCGATGATCTCGTTCGAGTACTTCTGCCCGTAGCCCACGGCGTCGAGGATCTCGCGCCCGGCCATCGTGATCTCGGCGGTGTCGATGCCGTAGGGGCAGAACACCGAGCAGCGCCGGCATTCCGAGCACTGGTTGTAGTAGGTGTACCACTCGTCGAGCACTTCGCGCGTGAGGTCGCGCGCGCCGACGAGCTTCGGGGCGATTTTCCCGGGCAGCGTGAAGTAGCGCCGATACACGCTGCGCATCAGGTCCTGGCGGGCCACCGGCATGTTCTTCGGGTCGCCGGTACCGAGGAAGTAATGGCACTTGTCGGTGCACGAGCCGCAGTGCACGCAGGCGTCGAGGTAGACCTTGAGCGACCGGTAGCGCTTGAGCAGCGAGCCCATGTGCGCGATCGCCTTGTCGTGCACCACCTGCCAGTCGTCGCCGACCTTGCCGGGGAAGCCGATCGCCTCGTTCATCTTCTCGGACGCGACGTACGGGCGGCTCTCGGCCATCGCGCCCGGCCGGATCGCCGGAGGCACGTCCGGGAGTTCGCGCAGCGCGGGCGCCTTGACTTCGGCAGCCATCGCTCAGCGCTCCTCGAGCCGGGCGGCCCACGGCGCCAGGTGCCGGGACTCGCGCGGATTGTCGACCTGGTTGCGCGACGGCGAGAAGAACAGCCCCGGCGCGTGCAGCAGCTTGGAGAACGGGAAGATGATCATCAGCGACGCCACCAGCAGCAGGTGGACGTACAGCGGCCCGCTGGCGGGCAGCGGCTGCCAGTCGAACACCATCAGCCCGAGGAAGAAGGCCTTCACCCCGACGATGTCGGTGTGGAACAGGTACTTCATCGACAGGCCCGAGGCGCCGATCGCCAGCAGCAGCGCGAGCATCAGGTGGTCCGACGGCGTGGAGATGTAGCGCACCCGCTCGACCAGGAAGCGGCGCGCCCACAGGCCGGCCAGCCCGATCACCATCGCGAACCCGGCGTACATGCCGAACGGCTGGATGAACGCGACCCAGCCCCAGACCGGCTCGGTGAAGTAGCGCAGGTGCCGCGCCAGGACCAGCGCCAGGCTCGCGTGGAAGATCCAGCCGAGCGCCCAGGTCCAGAGGTTGCCCTTGAACAGGCTCTCGAAGAACACGACCTCGCGCACCATGCGCAAGGCCACGCCGGTGCCGGTGGTCGGCGCCGGAGTGGTCGGAATCTTCAGCGGCGCCGGCGTGCGCGCGTAGTCGGCGATGCGCACCACCAACCCGACCGCGCAGACCACGGCCGCGAAGTAGAACAGCACCGCAAAGAACACCGTCGAAGCCGGCATTGTCTCCTCCTGGCAGCGGTCACCGGCCAGCGTGGCGCGCGGCGCGCCAGCGAAGCCGCGCGCGTCGCCCGCGGGCTCTCAGACGCAGCCGGTCGGCTTCGGCAGGCCGGCGATCTTGCACGCCTGCTTGGCGGGGCCGTACGGGAACAGCTCGTACAGGTACTGGCTGTTGCCCTTGTCCGGCCCCAGCTTCTTGCCGATGGCCTTGGTGAGCACGCGCACCGCCGGAGCGATCTGGAACTCGTCGTAGTACTCGCGCAGGAAGTTCACGACTTCCCAGTGCGACTCGCTCATGTCGATGTTTTCGGCCTTGGCGATCTCTCCGGCGACGTTCTCGTCCCAGTCGGACAGGTTGACGAGGTAGCCTTCCTCGTCGGTTTCGACGCTCTTGCCTTGGACTTCGAGAGTGGGCATTTCAGTCTCCCCTGGATATGCCTGGATGAAGAATGGGCCAGCGTGCTAGAGCCACGACTGGCAGTTCGGATGTTCGGCGACCAGGTCGACGAAACCGCCGTAGTCGACCGCGGTCACGCCCTCGGTCAGGCGATCGGACATGCCGCGCGCCTCGAGGTCGGGCGCGAGCACGTAGATCTTGAGCCGCTCGAGCGCGGTGCGCACGCGCGCCTCGGCGGGGTTTCCGCGCGTGGCGCCGTACACCGCGTCCTCGATCAGCAGCAGGGCGCCCGAGCCGGAGAGCCGCAGCGCGCTGTCGAACGCGCTGCCGTCGGTGGGCGACTTGTTGACGATGTGAAGCATTCGATCGGGCCCCGGTCCTAGAAGCTCAGCACCACGTCCTGCTCCTGCATCAGGGCGGACAACTCGTCGCGGTCGAGCACGGTCACGTCGACCAGCAGGTCTTCCTCGGTCAGCCCGCGCGCCTGCAGCGACTCGCGCTCGACGTAGAGCTTCTCGACGTCGTAGCCGTCGAGCGCGCGGTAGGTCGGCGAGAAATTCTTCGTCTCGATTCCCTTGGTCTGCATCCCGCGCTTCAACTGGTAGACGCCGTCGTCGAGGAACACCAGCGAGACGTCCTGGTCGAAGGCGGCGGTGATCAGCACCACCTCGAGCGACTCGAGCGCATAGATCGTCCCGTAGGGCGCCTTGCGGTTGACGAACATGAACTTCTTCTGCTCGGACATCGCGCGCCTCAGTCGCCGAAAGTGACGAGGCGATCGGCCTCGATGCCGGCCTCGACCAGCTGGCCGAGCCCGGAGATCCGGAAGCCCGGCGCCAGCACCTCGTCCTTGATGCCGCGGCGCAGCGCGGCCGCCACGCAGACGACGAGGTCGACACCGTGCTCCTCGGCGAGCCTGGACCAGCGGGCGACCACGTTGCGGTCGTCCTGCGGCGGCTCGGTGAGCCGCGTCGCGTTGTTCACCCCGTCGTGGTAGAAGAACACGCGGCTGACCTGATGGCCCTTCGCGATGGCGGCCCTGCAGAACAGGTAGGCCGAGTCGCTGGCCTGGTGCTGGTACGGCCCTTCGTTGACCAGGATGCCGAACTTCATTCGCGCGCCGCGCCTCAGAAACGGATGTGCGCCGACGCGTTCAGGCTCGAACGCGAGCCGCGCCAGTCATCGATCAGGTACTTCGTGAACGGCAACCCGGTCTTCTCGAAGAAGCGCGGCCAGCCGATCCGGTCGATCCAGTCGGCCATCCGCTCCCAGGGGCGCGCGTCTTCCTTGTACGTGTACAGGATCTTGCGCACCACCTCGCCGACCTCGGGCCAGCGCGGCGGGTTGTTGGGCAGCCCGCTGGCGACCATCTTCATGAACGTGGGCTTGTCGCGCGCGTTCGAGTTCTTGCCGCCGACCCAGATCGCCAGCTTCGAGTGCTCGGGGTCGTTGATCTGCATCGGCGGGCACGGCGGATAGCAGGCGCCGCAGCACACGCATTTCTTCTCGTCGACTTCGAGCGAGGGCTTGCCGTTGACCAGCGCGGGGCGGATCGCCGCGACCGGGCAGCGCGCGACGACAGCCGGGCGCTCGCAGACGTTGGCCACGAGATCGTGGTTGATCTTCGGCGGCTTGGTGTGCTGCATGATGATCGCGATGTCGGCCTGGCCGCCGCAGTTGATCTCGCAGCAGGAAGTCGACATGTGCACGCGGTTGGGCATCTCCTCGCGCTTGAACTCCTCGTAGAGCTCGTCCATCAGCGCCTTGACGACGCCCGACGCGTCGGTGCCGGGGATGTCGCAGTGCAGGAAGCCCTGTGTGTGCGCGATCATCGTCACCGAGTTGCCGGTGCCGCCGACCGGGAAACCGGCCGATTCGAGCGCGGCGATCAGGGGCGCGACCTTCTTCTGGTCGGCGACCATGAACTCGATGTTCGAGCGGATCGTGAAGCGCACGTGGCCTTCGGCGTACTGGTCGGCCAGGTCGCACAGCTTGCGGATCGTGTAGACGTCCATCTGCCGCTGCGTGCCGGCGCGCACCGACCAGACCTCGTCGCCGCTGTGCGAGACGTGGTGGAGCACGCCGGGCCGGGGGCGGTCGTGGTACTTCCAGTTGCCGTAATTGCGCAGCAACGTGGGGTGCATGAACTGCTTGTTGTCGGGGACGCCGGTCTCTTTGGCGCGCCGCGGCGTCGCGGGCGCCACCTTGGTAGCAACTGCCTGATCCATCTGTGTCGTTCCTCGATTGGCTCGTTCGGGGTCGGTGGCCGGGAGGCTCGATCAGGCCGCGCTCTTGCGGGCGTTGATCTTCGCGACTTCCTCGTCCCAGCCGTCGGTGCGCACGAAGGGGTTCGTACGCGGCGTGGACACCATGTTCGGGTCCACCTCCAGGCCGATGCCTTCGAGGAAATTGACCAGGCCGATGCGCTCGATCATCTCGCCGGTGCGCTCGTGCTCGAGCGCGTTGTCGGCGAAGAACTCGATCGTGCGCTGTCCGAGGTCGACGAGTTTCTCGAAGTCCTCGTCGGACTCGAGCTTCATGAACGGCACGATGACGGTGCCCATCAGGTCGCCGATCTTCAGCGTGCGCTTGCCGCCGACCAGCACGGTCGCGCCCTTGTCCTTGCCCGGGGCGAGCGCGCCGGTCATCACGTTGATGCAGTGCATGCAGCGCACGCAGTCGCGGTTCTCGATCTCGAGCGCGTTCTGGTCGTCGAGCTTGACGCTGGAGATCGTCGGGCCGGACTTGACCTGGTCGATCGGCTTGATCTGGATCGTCTTGGTCGGGCAGCGCGAGATCACGTCGCTGACGAGCTCGTGCATGCCGTGCTTGGCGAACCACTTGCGCGCCAGTTCTTCGTCGGTGCGCATGTTGTCGCGCCAGGTGCCGATGATCGCCATGTCGGCGCGCTGCACCGAGTTCATGCAATCGTTCGGACAGCCCGAGAACTTGAACTTGAACTTGTACGGCAGCGCCGGACGATGGATGTCGTCGAGGAAGCTGTTGATCACCGTCCGGTGCGCGCGGCCCTCGTCGTAGCACGACTGCTCGCAGCGCGCGGCGCCGACGCACGACATCGACGTGCGCACGGCCGGGCCCGCGCCGCCGAGGTCGAAGCCGAGCTCGTTGATCTCGTCCCACGCGGGCTGCACGTTCGCCGACGTGACGCCCTGGAACATGATGTCGCCAGACTGGCCGTGGAAGGCGATCAGGCCCGAGCCGTGGCGTTCCCAGATGTCGGCCATCTTGCGCAGCACGTCGGTGTTGTAGTGCATGCCGGGGGGCGGCATCACGCGCAGCGTGTGGAACTCGGCTGCGTCGGGGAACTTCGGGTGCCCGTTCTCGTCCTTCAGCTCGGTGAAGCGCGGGATCACGCCGCCGCCGTAGCCGAACACGCTGACGGTGCCGCCTTTCCAGTAGCCCTTGCGGTCCTTGTAGCTCGCCTCGAGCTGGCCGAGCACGTCGACCATGTAGTCTTTCTCTTTGGCGACTTGCTTCAGGCCGGTGATGAAGCTGGGCCAGGGGCCGGTCTCGAGCTCGTCGAGCATCGGCGTCTCATGCATCTTCTTTGCCATGGGC
>CALMSQ010000127.1:0-2854 GCA_937872345.1 uncultured Burkholderiales bacterium
ATCCTGCGCGGCCTGCCGAACAAGCTCATCTGCCGGCAGCTCGACCTGGCCGAAGGCACGGTGAAGGTCCACGTCAGCGCCGTGCTGCGCGCGCTCGGTGTGCGCAACCGCACGCAGGCCGTGATCGCCGCGAGCCGGCTCGGCCTGCGAATGATCGATTGACCCGGCGATTGGCAGCGGCCATGAAGATCCGCGAGATCGCCTCGGGCCTGCAGTTCCCCGAAGGCCCGGTCGCCATGGACGACGGCTCGGTGCTGCTCGTCGAGATCGCGCGCGGCACGTTGACCCGGGTCTCGCCCGACGGGAGGGTGTCGGTGGTCGCGCACCTCGGCGGCGGGCCGAACGGCGCAGCCATCGGCCCCGACGGCGCGGTCTACGTCTGCAACAACGGCGGCTTTCGCTGGGCCACCGAAGCCGACGGCTGCGTGCGCCCGGTGGCGCAGGCCGACGACTACGACACCGGCCGCATCGAGCGCGTCGACCTCACGACGGGCCGCAGCGAGCGTCTCTACGAGCAGGTCGACGGCCACGGGCTGCGCGGGCCGAACGATCTCGTCTTCGACGCCGAAGGTGGATTCTGGTTCACCGACCTCGGCAAGGTGCGCGAGCGCGACATGGACCGCGGGGCGCTCTACTACGCCAGCGCCGACGGTCGCTCGATCGTCGCCGCCGCGCGCCCGGTCATGACGCCCAACGGCATCGCGCTGTCGCCCGACGGCACCACGCTGTACTACGCCGAGACCGAGGGCGCGCGCGTGTGGGCGTTCGACGTCGCCGCACCGGGGCGATTGCGCAAGGACGGCTGGCCCTCGCCGCACGGCGGCCGCCTCGTCATCGCGGCGCCGGGCGGGCACTACCAGCGCTTCGACTCGATGGCCGTCGACGCGCTGGGCAACCTGTACGTCGCCACCCTGCTGCACGGCGGCCTCACGATCGTCTCGCCCGACGGCCGCATCTGCCGGCACCTGCCGCTGCCCGACCGGTACACGACCAACCTCTGCTTCGGCGGGCCCGAACTGCGCACCCTCTACGTGACGCTGTCGGGCAGCGGGCGCCTGGTCGCCATCGACGATTGGGCGATCCCCGGGCTGCGGCTGAACTTCAACGCCTGACGCGCCGCAAGGCGCCTTCATCGCCGGAGGGCCCCTGCAGGCCCCTCTTGAGATTGCGTCGGCGCACCCCATGTCGACGCCAGGCGGCTTAGTGCCACGGCGGCGCGACGCGGCGTTCCCGCGTGCCGCCCCCGACCTGGAGCCCCGACGATGTCCGACCCGATCCACGCCGTCTGCCCGCATTGCGGCAAGACCAATCGCCTGCCCGCCGAACGGGTCGGCCAGCACCCCGATTGCGGCGCCTGCGGCCGACCGCTCTTTCCGGGCAAGCCGGTCGAGATGGACGACGCGCGCTTCCAGGACTACCTGCGCCGCACCGACCTGCCGGTCGTCGTCGACTTCTGGGCCAGCTGGTGCGGTCCGTGCCGGATGATGGCGCCCCAGTTCGAGCAGGCGGCCAGGAAGCTCGCCGGCCGCGTGCAGTTCCTGAAGGTCGACACCGACGCGAACCCCGGGCTCAGCCAGCGCTATGCGATCCGCAGCATCCCGACGATCGCACTGTTCCATGGCGGACGCGAAGTGCGCCGCAGCGCCGGCGCGATGAGCGCCGCGCAGATCGAAGCCTGGATCGGCGCCTGAATCGGCGCCAGAATGGCCCCCGAATCGGCCACTGAGGGGCGAACCCGCCCCGGCCTGCGCCGGGACGGGGTGCGGTCCCCGCGTGGCCTACGGCCGGATGTACGCCCAGCCCTCGCGCTGGCGCTCCATCAGCTCGACGACGCCGCCCGGCACGTAGCCGATGCCGGGGATCATGTCGGCCTTGGTGAGCTTCTGCGCGTGCATCGTGTTCTCGCAGGCGACGACCCTGACGCCGTCGGTCAGCGCTTGGGTGATGCGCGGCTCGACCTTCGATTCGGCCTTCAGCATCGCGATTCCGGGCCCGTAGACGACGAGCTCGGTCAGGACCTTGTCCTTGCCGATCGCCTGCTGGACGTTGCGCAGGTTGTTCAGCGCCAGATTCCAGTTCTTCGGGTCCGCCTCGCTGACCTGGAACACGACCTTTCTCATCTCGGACTGTGCGGTGGGGCCGGGCGCCATGGCGCTGCAGGCGCCGAGCGCCCCGGTGAGGATCGCCGCGCCCACGGCGAGCGCCAATCTGCGTTGCATGTGTCGTCTCCTCGTTGGGCGCGGCGGACGGATGGCCCGCCTGTCTCCCGCTGTCTGGACGCTCGCGGCCGCGCCTTTATTCCGTCCCGGCCGCCCCGGGTGGCGGCGCGGGGCCGTCGGTGGAATACTGG
This sequence comes from uncultured Burkholderiales bacterium, assembly GCA_937872345.1. Taxonomy (GTDB): domain Bacteria; phylum Pseudomonadota; class Gammaproteobacteria; order Burkholderiales; family Burkholderiaceae_E; genus Zeimonas. The sequence goes on from CALMSQ010000127.1 coordinate 2,351, forward strand.
CGGCTTCGCGCGCGTCTTACCGGACATGGATCTCAGAAGCCTGCTCTTCGGCGCACACTGCCTCCGGCAGGAGGTCGAGTCGTGGCGCCCCGCCCTGTACCGGGTCGCCTATTCGTGGTGCCACGACCGGGCCTTGGCCGAAGACCTCGTCCAGGAGACACTGCTCAAGGCGCTGTCGCGCCACGCGCAACTGCGCGACACCGAGCGACTCAAGGGCTGGCTGTTCGCGATCCTGAACAACGGCTTTCGCGACCACCTGCGGCGCCAGCGGGTCCACGACGACATCGACGAGCTCGCCGACGAGATGCCGGGCACCGCACCCACCCCGGAAGACGAGCGTGCAACAGCCGAGATCGTCGCGCGAGTGCGCGCCGCGATTGCGCGGCTGCCGCTCGGCCAGCGTCAGGTGGTCACGCTGGTCGACCTCGAGGAGCTGAGCTACGCGGAAGTGGCGCTGGCGCTGGGCATTCCGATCGGCACGGTCATGAGCCGGCTGTGCCGCGC
>CALMSQ010000128.1:0-4837 GCA_937872345.1 uncultured Burkholderiales bacterium
CTCGGGCAGACGCGCAAGGGCGAGCGCATCGACATCGACTTCGCCGGCGGGGCCACCAGCGTGAGCATCGACGGTCACGCGCTCGGGCCGGCGATTCCCGGCGACGACCTGTTCACGGCCATCCTGCGCATCTTCGTCGGCGAGCGTCCGATCGACGCCGAGCTGAAGCAGGCAATGCTGGGTCGCGCGCAGCCGTGAGCCTGCGATGAGTGCCCCCCCGGCGCCCGGCAATCGCTGGATCGAGGCGTTCGCCGACGCCGCCTGGCTCGAGGACGGCCTGTCGCGCAACACGCTCGCCGCCTACCGGCGCGACCTCGCGCTGCTCGAGGCGTGGCTCGCCTCCGAGCGCGGGGTCGCGCTCCACGAGGCCCGCGAGGCCGACCTGCACGGCTACATCGCGCATCGCCATCCCGGTTCGCGCCCGAGCAGCGCCAACCGGCGCCTGACGGTGTTCCGCCGGTTCTACCGCTACCTGGTGCGTGAGCGCGTGCGCGACGACGACCCGACGCTGCACATTCGCGCGGCCCGGCAGCCGCCGCGTTTCCCGAAGTCGTTGTCCGAGCGCCAGGTCGAGGCGCTGCTCGGAGCGCCCGACGTCGCGACGCCGCTGGGGCTGCGCGACCGCACGATGCTCGAGACGCTGTACGCGAGCGGGCTGCGCGTGTCCGAGCTGGTGTCGCTCGCCACCGTGCAGGTCGGCCTGAACGAGGGCGTCGTGCGCGTCGTCGGCAAGGGCGACAAGGAGCGGCTGGTGCCGCTGGGCGAGGAGGCGCGGGCGTGGATCGAGCGCTACCTGCGCGAGGCGCGGCCGGCGCTGCTCGGCGCGCGCGCCACCGACGCGCTGTTCGTCACGCAGCGCGGCGCCGCGATGACGCGGCAGATGTTCTGGACGCTGGTCAAGCGCTACGCGACCGTGGCTGGCGTCACCGCGCCGCTGTCGCCGCACACGCTGCGCCACGCGTTCGCCACCCACCTGCTGAACCACGGCGCCGATCTTCGCGTCGTGCAGATGCTGCTCGGCCACGCCGACATCTCGACCACGCAGATCTACACGCACGTGGCGCGCGAGCGGCTGAAGACGCTGCACGCGCAGCATCACCCGCGCGGCTGAACGAGCAGCGCGACGCCGATCGTCGCCGACAGCGCCGAGGCGGCGAACACCGCGATCTTCGCGGCGGCGAAGTCCGCGGCGTCGGGGAACGCCTGGCCCGCGATGAACAACGACATCGTGAAGCCGATGCCGGCCAGCGCGCCGGCACCCGCGAGCTGCCGCCACGTGTAGGCGGCGGGCTTCTCGGCGAGGCCGACCGCGACCGCGAGCGCGGCGCCCAGCATCAGGCCGACGGGCTTGCCCACCAGCAGCCCGAGGCCGATCGCGAGCGCGAGCGGCGCGCGCCCGTCGAGCGCGCTGGCCGCCAGCGGCACGCCGGCGTTGGCCAGCGCGAACAGCGGCAGCACGACGTAGCTCGACCACGGTTCGATCGCGCGCAACACGCGGTTGGCTGGCGACTCGAGGCGGTCGTGGATCGCGTCGAGCGCACGCAGCGCCGGCTCCGACGGACCGTGATGCAGCACGTCGGGGCCGCGGCGCGACTCGGCGCCGAGGATCGCGTCGGCCTGCGCGCGCAACGCGAGCAGGTTCGGCGGCGGGCGAGTCGGGACGAACATCGCCAGCAGCACGCCGGCCAGCGTCGCGTGCAGCCCGCCGGCGTGGACGAAGGCCCACAGGGCGACGCCGGCCAGCGCGTACGGCATCGCGCGGTACACGCCCCAGCGGTTGAGCAGCGTGAGCAGGCCGGTCGTCGCGGCGGCGGCCGCCAGCCACGCCCACTGCAGCTCGCCCGAGTAGAACAGCGCGACGACGACGATCGCGCCGATGTCGTCGACGATCGCCGCGGCGGTGAGGAAGACTCGCAGCTCCACCGGCACGCGCGCCCCCAGCATCGCGATCAGCGCCACCGCGAACGCGGTATCGGTCGCCGTCGGCACGCCCCATCCGTGTCCCCACGATCCCGACGGAATCGCGAGCAGGTACAGCGCTGCCGGCACCGCCATGCCGCCGATCGCCGCCGCGATCGGCAGCGCCGCCGATCGCCGGGTCGCCAGGCGTCCGACGGTGAACTCGCGCTTGATCTCGAGGCCGACGACGAGGAAGAAGATCGTGAGCAGCGCGTCGTTCACCCAGTGCAGCAACGACATGCGGAACGCGGCGTCGCCGAAGGCGAGGCCCACCGGCGTGTGCCAGAACGCCGTGAACGCCGCGCCGCTCGCGGAGTTCACCAGCGCGACCGCGAGCAGCGACATCGCGAGCAACAGCAGGCCGGTCGAGGGCGCCCAGCGCGCGAAGTCGACGGCCGCCGAATGCACGCGATGACCGAGCGATCCGAGCATCGCCTCGGCCAGCGTCGAGCGGTCCCAGGGCCCGTCGTAGCGGCGGCCGTTGATGAAGAAGGTCGGCGTGACCGAGACGCCGCTGCGGCGGGCGCTGTCGACGTCCGCGTCGACGCGCGCGGCCGCGCGCGCGAGCGTGGCGGCCCGTGCGTCCGGCGGCATGCGGGCGAAGACGACGTCGTCGGCGACCGCGCGCAGGTCGTCCTCGGTGAGCGAATGCGATCGCGACATCAGCTCGACGTGCGCGCGCCAGAAGGCGCCTTCGTCGGCGCTGCTCTCCGCCAGTTCGGCGGCACGGCGCGCCAGTTCGCTGTCGGTGATCGGGCGCTGGCGGAACACGTAGCGCAGCCGCTCGCCGAAGCGGTCGCGCAGCGCCGCGACTTCCTCGTTGGCGGCGCGGCAATACGGGCACGCGTAGCTGCCGTACTCGACGAGCGTGAGGTCGGCCGACGCGCCGCCGAGCACGTGGTCGCGGCTCGCGTCGACGGGGCGGTCGAGCCGGTTCGCGCCGGCCGCAGAAGTCATCCGCGCCGGCGCGTCACAGCGATTTCACCACCGCCGCCTCGAATGCGCCGCGCCGGTAGTCGTCGAGCGTCTGCCGGATCTGGTCGGCCGTGTTCATCACGAACGGCCCGTACTGCGCGATCGGCTCGTTCAGCGGTCGTCCCGCGACGATCAGCACGCGCGTGTCGCCGATCGCCTCGATCTCGACCGATTCGCGGCCATCATTGGCCAGGATCGCCATGTGGCGATCGGGCACCTCGGTGCCCGAGACCCGCGCGCTGCCGCGATAGGTGTAGGTGAACGCGTTGTGGCCGGCGGGCAGTGCCTGCACGAACCGCGTGCCGGCCGGCAGGTGCACGTCGAGGTACAGCGGCTCGGTGTCGGGACGCGAGACGGCGCCGGCGACGCCGTGGCTCTCGCCGGCGATCACCCGCACGCGCACGCCGCCCGTCGCCTCGAATTCGGGAATCGCCGCCGGCGCGATGTCGCGATAGCTCGGCGCGACCATCTTGTGCGCGGCCGGCAGATTCAGCCAGAGCTGGAATCCCTCCATCAGCCCCGCTTCCTGCTCGGGCAGCTCGGAGTGGATCAGCCCGCTGCCCGCGGTCATCCACTGCGCGCCGCCCGGGCCGAGCAGGCCTTCGTTGCCGGCGCTGTCGCGATGGCGCATGCGGCCGGCGATCATGTAGGTCACGGTCTCGAAGCCGCGGTGCGGGTGATCGGGGAAACCGCCGATGTAGTCGTCGGGATTCTCGTTGCGGAACGCGTCGAGCATCAGGAACGGATCGAGCCGGCGCTGCAGGTCCTGCGTCAGCACGCGGGTGAGCCGCACGCCGGCGCCGTCCGAGGTCGCCACGCCGCGCACCAGTCGCTCGACCGCGCGCGAGCCGGTGCCGTTCTTCGATACGTCGTGCTTCATCGTCGTGAACTCCTGTGAACGCGGACCCTCTCGGGCCTCCTCGACCGATCGTCGCCGGCCCCCCGGGCGCGCTGCCCGGGCGGCCGGCGCATCGCTCAGGCGGGCAGCGCCTCGATCTGTGCGCGCGCCTCCTCGAACGCCTTCGCCGCGGACGCTTCGCCCATCGCCAGGCCCTCGGCGTAGACGAACTCGATGTCGGTCATGCCGAGGAAGCCGAGCACCGACTTCAGGTACGGCACCTGCGAGTCGGCCGGCGTATCGCGGTACAGCCCGCCGCGCGCCAGCGCGACGTAGACCTTCTTGCCGGTGAGCAGCCCCTGCGGCCCCTCGGCCGTATAGCGGAAGGTTACCCCGGCGCGGGCGATCGCATCGATCCAGGCCTTCAGCTGCACGGGCACGCCGAAGTTGTACATCGGCACGCCGAGCACGACGGCGTCGGCCGATTGCAGCTGCGCGATCACCGCGTCGTCGAGCGCGACGCGCGCCGCCTGTTCGGGGCTGCGCCGGTCGGCCGGCGTGAACAGCGCGGCGAGCGCCGGCTCGTCGAGCACCGGGTGCGGGTCGCGCGCCAGGTCGCGCACCTCGACGACGGCGTCCGGGCGGGCGGACGTCAGCTTCGCGGTGATCGCATCGGCGAGGCGGGTCGAGTTCGAGCCGTCGGCTCGGGCGCTGGCGTTGATCTGGAGGATCTTCATGAGGGTCTCCTGCGGAGGTGGATCGGATGACCCCACTGTATTGATCTGAAAGTCGCAACAGAAGCCATCGAAACGGATATCATCGATCCACAAATGGAACAATCTGGGCGACCATGAATCTCGACGCCGACGACCTCGTCCTGTTCGCGCGCGTCGCGGAGGCGGGCAGCTTCTCGCGGGCATCGGAACGCTGCGGATTGCCGAAGGCGACCGTGTCCCGGCGCATCGGCGCGCTGGAGGCCAAGCTCGGCGAGCGGCTCATGACGCGCACCACGCGCCAGCTCGCGATCACCGAGTTCGGCGAGCGCATCCTCGAGCACGCGCGACG
>CALMSQ010000129.1:0-5342 GCA_937872345.1 uncultured Burkholderiales bacterium
CCTCGTCGATGACGACGATCGGGAAACGGAATTGCATGTCGGGGAACCCAGCGATGGCGGTGACGACGGGCGCGGGGGCCGCGCCGGAAAAGGTGCAAGTTAAGCACAAAACGAGGGGCGGGTCGGCGGGCCGTGTGAGCCGCCGACACGGGCGTTGCCCGAACCCGACGAATCAGACGAGGCGAATCGTCGGGCCGTACCGAGCGAGCGCTGCGTCGGCCGTCAGCAACGACATCGGTTCCGCGAGACTCTGTGCGACGAGAAGCCTGTCAAAAGGGTCGCGATGGTGCCACGGCAGCTGAGCGACAAGGCTCAGATGCTCGCGCAGAATCGGGAGCGGCAGGTGCCCGTCGGCTTCGGCGGTCTCGGCGATCAGGTCGGCGTCGAAATCGAGCTTCCCGAGACTGCGCTTGATCGCGATTTCCCAGATCGACCCCAGGCTGAAGCAGACCTCCGCGTCCCCGGACTCCATGAGCCGGCGGACGGACGCCGGCAAGCGTCGGGGCTCGGCCAACGCCCACAACAGCACCTGCGTATCGAGCAGATAGCGCATGCGTCATCTGCCGTGGAACATCGCCTCGATTTCGTCGCTTGCCAGTCGATCGAAATCCTCGGGGACATGAATCCGGCCGCGCAGGGACCCGAGGCGAATACGGCGCCCTCTTTGCACGGGCACGAGCCTCGCCATCGGCCTGCCGGCCTTTGCGATCACGATCGTCTCACCCGCTGCCGCCCGCTCGACCAGCAGCGACAGCCTGGTCTTGGCTTCATACAGATTGACGACGGTCTCGGCCATCCGGAACACCTATCCGATTCAGAGTTGACCAATGTTGGTCAATTCTCAGCTTCGGGAGGGCCCGCGTCAATAAGCCCGGTGGACAGTGCTGCGCGATGCGGATGCGCCCCGGCGGATGAACTGAACGGCCGCGCTACCATCACCCACCGACATCACGACATCGACTGGAACGCTGATGACTCAACCTTCCTGGCCACGCGTGGCCGTTTACGGCGCCGGCGCCGTCGGCTGCTTCTTCGGCGCGAAGCTGGCCGAGGCCGGCGCACCGGTCACGCTGATCGGGCGGGCGGCGCACGTCGAGGCGATCCGGCGCGACGGGCTGCTCTTCGACAGCCCGGGCGCGACCCGCCGGGTGCGGATCGCCGCCGATACCGGGCCCGAGTCGGTTCGCGACGCCGACCTGGTGCTCTTTTGCGTGAAGACGCGCGACACCGCCGACGCGGCCGGCGCGCTGGCGCCGCTGCTGCGCGCCGACGCGGTGCTCGTCAGCCTGCAGAACGGCGTGGACAACGTGCCGAAGCTGCGCGACGCGGGCATCGACGCTCTGGCTGCGGTCGTCTACGTGGCGACCTCGATGCCGGCGCCGGGGCACCTGCTGCACGCCGGTCGCGGCGACCTGGTGATCGGCGAATACGGCGCGCGGCCCGGGCCCGCGCGCAGCCACGGCGCGCCACACCAGGCCGCGGCGGACCAGGCCGCGGCGGCGCAGCCGTCGGCCCGCGCCCGGCAGGTCGCCGACTGGTTCGAACGCGCCGGCGTGCCCGTCCGGCTCGACGCCGACCTGCGCGGCGAGCTCTGGACGAAGCTCGTCATGAACTGCGCGTTCAACGCGATTTCGGCGCTGGGCCGTTCGCGCTACGGACCGATGGTGGACGACCCGGACGTTCGCGTACTGATGCGCGACGCGATCGGCGAGTGTGTCGCGGTGGCGCGGGCCGACGGCGTTTCGGTCGCCGACGTCGACACCCTGTACGAAGCCACGATGCGGCTGGGCGCTGCGATGCGCGAGGCGAGCTCGTCGACCGCGCAGGACCTCGCCCGCGGGCGGCCGACCGAGATCGACTCCCTCAACGGCTACGTCGCGCAGCGCGGCCAGGTGCTCGGCGTCGCGACACCGGTGAATCGGGCACTGACGACGCTGGTGCGGTTGCTCGAGCGCGCGGCGCCGGCCTGAGCCGGCGATCGGCGACCAGTTCTTCCCCCACGCCCGAACTTCTACGACCGCTTCAACGCCCGCGACAGCGCATCCCCCAGTGCGGTGTGCTGGGTGGCGCGCTCGCCCGCACGGCCGCGTCGATCGTCCGCCGCTCCACGCTTGCCATCGCGCGGGCCGCGTCGCCGGTTGCCGGCCTCAGGCGCGGCGCCGCGCGGCGCGCGCTCGGGCTGCGCGCCGCTCTTCATCGACAGCGCGATGCGCTTGCGCCCCGCATCGACCTCGAGCACCGTCACCGACACCACCTGCCCGGCCTTGACCACGTCGCGCGGATCCTTCACGAAGCGGTCGGCCAGCTGCGAGACGTGCACGAGGCCGTCCTGGTGCACGCCGACGTCGACGAAGGCGCCGAAGTTGGCCACGTTGGTGACCACGCCCTGCAGCTTCATCCCGGGGCGCAGGTCGGCGATCGTCTCCACCCCTTCCTTGAACGACGCCGTGACGAACTCGCCGCGCGGATCGCGGCCGGGCTTCTCGAGCTCGGCCAGGATGTCGCGCACCGTCGGCTCGCCGAAGCGCTCGTCGACGAACTGCCGCGCCTCGAGCCCGCGCAGCGCGTCTCGATTGCCGATCAGCTCGCGCGCGCTGCGCCCCACCCGCGCCAGGATGCGCTCGACCACCGGATACGCCTCCGGGTGCACGGCCGAGGCATCGAGCGGGTCGTCGCCGTCGCGGATGCGCAGGAAGCCGGCGGCCTGCTCGAAGGTCTTCTCACCGAGGTAAGGCACCTTGCGCAGCGCCTCGCGGCTACGAAACGCCCCGTTCGCGTCGCGGTAGTCGACCACGCGCTGCGCGACCGTCGCGCCGAGCCCGGAGACCCGCGCGAGCAGCGCCGCCGACGCGGTGTTCACGTCGACACCCACCGAATTGACACAGTCTTCGACCGCCGCATCGAGCTGGCGCGACAGCGCGTGCTGGCTCACGTCGTGCTGGTACTGGCCCACGCCGATCGACTTCGGGTCGATCTTCACGAGCTCCGCCAGCGGGTCCTGCAGCCGCCGCGCGATCGACACGGCGCCGCGCAGGCTCACGTCGAGCTGCGGGAATTCCTTCGCCGCGAGTGCGCTCGCCGAATACACCGAGGCGCCCGCCTCGGAGACGACCAGCTTGCGCAACCGCAGTTCCGGGTGCCGCCCGATCAGGTCGGCTACCAGCCGGTCGGTCTCGCGCGAGGCGGTGCCGTTGCCGATCGCGACCAGTTCGACCGAGTGCTTCGCGGCCAGCGCCGCGAGCGCCGCGATCGATCCCTCCCAGTCACGGCGCGGCTCGTGCGGATACACCGTGGCGGTGTCGAGCAGCTTGCCGGTGGCGTCGACCACCGCCGCCTTCACGCCGGTGCGGATGCCCGGGTCGAGCCCGAGCACCGCCCGTGGCCCGGCCGGCGGCGCGAGCAGGACGTCCTTCAGGTTGGCGCCGAAGACGCGGATCGCCTCGGCCTCGGCGGCCTCGCGCATCCGGCCGAAGAGCTCGGTCTCGAAGTGCGGCAGCAGCTTCACGCGCCAGCACCAGCGGCAGGCCTCGGCGAGCCAGGCATCGGCGGGGCGCACCGGCTCCCGCGCCGCGGACCCGCCTTCCGGCGAGACCGAAGCGGAGGACGCGGCGGATGCGGCCGCCCGCACCGAGCGGCCGAGCCCCACTTTCGCCGCGAGCAGCGCGACGCACGGATGCGGGAGCTGCTGCTCCAGCGCGGGTTCGAGCCCCAGCTTCAGCGACAGCACGCCCTGCTGGCGCCCGCGCAGCAGCGCCAGCGCGCGATGCGAGGGCACCTTCGCGATCGGCTCGGCGTGGTCGAACCAGTCGCGGAACTTCTCGCCCTCGGCGGCCTTGTCGTCGTGCACCTTGCTCGAGATCCAGCCCTCGGTCCACATCCGCTCGCGCAGTGCCTCCAGCACGTCCGCGCGCTCGGCGAAGCGCTCGGCGAGGATGTCGCGCGCGCCGTCCAGCGCGGCCTTCGGGTCGGGCACTCCGTGCTCGCCGTTCTCGTCGGGGGCGCGCAGGTACTTCGACGCTTCGAGCTGCGGGTCGAGCATCGGATCGGCGACGAGCGCGTCCGCGAGCGCCTCGAGGCCGGCCTCCTTCGCGACCTGCGCGCGCGTGCGGCGCTTCGGCCGGTACGGCAGGTACAGGTCTTCGAGACGCTGCCGGGTGTCGGCCTCGACGATCTGCGAGGCGAGCGCATCGGTGAGCTTGCCCTGCTCCCCGATGCTGGCGAGGATCGTCGCGCGGCGGTCTTCGAGTTCACGCAGGTAACCGAGCCGCTCGGACAGCGTGCGTAATTGCGTGTCGTCCAGGCCACCGGTGGCTTCCTTGCGGTAGCGGGCGATGAACGGGACGGTCGCGCCGGCGTCGAGCAGGCTGGCCGCGGCCTCGACCTGGGCGGTGCGCACCGCGAGTTCGTCGGCGATGCGGGCAACGATCCGGCGGGCCGGATCCGGGTTCACGGAGTGCATGGGCGATTCGACGGCGCGCGCTGCGAGGCCGGGGATTCTGCCACGACTGGCGGCCGGGCACGCCGTCGCCGATCAGCGCAGGCTACCGGGTTCGTCCGGCGATCCCGCTCGGCAATTCGATCGCGCCTCGCGCCACGCCTTCTCAGTGCACCACCCTCTCGAACGTGAACCTCCCGTTCACGTAATCGACCGGGATCACGTCCTTCGGCCCGAACTTCCCTTCGAGCACCAGCCTCGCCACCGGATTCTCGATGCGCTGCTGGATCGCGCGCTTCAGCGGCCGCGCGCCATAGAGCGGATCGAAGCCCACCTTCGCTAGTTCGGCCAGCGCGGCGTCGGACACCTCGAGCCCCATCTCGCGCTCGGCCAGCCGCTTGCGCAGGCCTTCGAGCTGGATCTTCGCGATCGACGCGATGTGTTCGGCGCCCAGCGCGTGGAACACGACGATCTCGTCGATGCGGTTGATGAACTCCGGCCGGAAGTGCTGGCGCACCTCGACCATCACCGCGTCCTTGATGATCTCGGGGTCGTTCATCTTCGGGTCGGCACCCAGGCGCTGGATCTCGTGCGAACCCAGGTTCGAGGTCATCACGATCACGGTGTTGCGGAAGTCGACGGTACGGCCCTGCCCGTCGGTGAGCCGGCCGTCGTCGAGCACCTGCAGCAGCACGCCGAACACGTCGTGGTGCGCCTTCTCGACCTCGTCGAAGAGAATCACGCTGTAGGGCTTCCTGCGCACCGCTTCGGTGAGATAGCCGCCCTCCTCGTAGCCGACGTAGCCCGGCGGCGCGCCGATCAGCCGTGCGACCGAGTGCTTCTCCATGAACTCGCTCATGTCGATGCGGATCAGGTGCTCCTCGCTGTCGAACAGGAACTCGGCCAG
>CALMSQ010000130.1:0-10700 GCA_937872345.1 uncultured Burkholderiales bacterium
TCGCGCGCGCCGCCGACCTGCTGGGCATCAGCCGGCCGACGCTGTACGACCTGCTGAACCGCTTCGGGCTGCGCTGAGCGGAGCCGCCCCACATCCATGGAGTCGATCCGATGAGAATCACGAAGCCGATCGCGCGCACCGTTGCCGCGACGCTCGTCGCCGCGGCCCTCGGCGCATGCTCGAGCACCGAGAAGCCCGAGGCGCTGCTGGCCAAGGCCCAGGCGTCGATCGCGGCGTCCGACCCGAAGGCCGCCGAGATCCACCTGAAGAACCTGTTGCAGCTGGACGAGAAGAACGCTGAAGCGCGATACCTGCTGGCCGGGATCCACCTGGCGGCCAACGACCCGCGCTCGGCCGAGAAGGAGTTTCGCCGCGCGCGCGACCTCGGCTTCGACCGCGTCAAGGTGATGCCGCCGCTGCTCGAGTCGTTGTACCAGCTCGGCCAGTACAAGGAAGTGGTGGCCGAGGCGCAGGGCATCGCGCTCGGCGACCCCGCCGCCCAGGCGCGGGCACTCACGACGATGGGCCGCGCCCAGGTTCGCCTCGCGCAGACCGCCGACGCGTCCAGGTCCTTCGCCGCGGCGCTCGCTGCGAAGGCCGACCATGTTCCCGCGCAGGTCGGCGCCGCGAGCATCAAGGCCCTCACCGATCGCCCGGGCGCCCGTGCGGCCGTCGACGCCATCCTGCAGCGCAATCCCGAGTCGGTCGACGCGCTACTGCTCAAGGGCGACCTCGAGGCAGCCGACCGCAAGCCCGAGGCGGCGCGCGCGCTCTACGAGAAGGTTGCCGACCTGTCCCCGTACGACCTCGAGACCCGCGCCAAGATCGTGGCGCTCGCGCTCGAGCTGAACGACCTGCCGCTGGCGCACAAGCGGCTCGACGAATTGCGCAAACTGGCGCCGTCGGCGCCGGGCACGCACTACCTGCGCGCCGCGGTCGCCACCCGCGAGAACAAGCTCGCACCGGCGCGCGAGGCGGTCCAGGAGGCGCTGCGCCTGGCGCCCGACTACCTGCCGGCAATCAGCCTGGCCGCCGGCCTGAACCTGTCGCTGAATGCGCTCGAGCAGGCCGAACGCTATTCGCGCACGATGGTCGAGCGCGCGCCGAACAATCCGATCGGCTATCGCCTGCTCGGCGCCACCTACCTGCGGATGAACGCGCCCGACCGCGCGCTGGAGGCGGTGCGACCGGCGCTCGATCGCACGCCGCCCGACCCGGTCCTGCTGTCGATCGCCGGCGAAGCGTCGCTGAAGCTCAACGACCCCGCGGCGGCAGGCGGCTACTTCGAGCGCGCCTCGAAGATCAACCCCGAGGACGCGCGCTCGAAGACCGGCCTGGCGCTGTCGCACCTGGCGCGCGGCGAGAGCGAGCGCGGCATCGGCGAGCTCGAGCAGGCGGTCGAACTCGACTCCACGAACCTGCAGGCCGACGTCGCGCTGGTCATGGCGCATGTCCGCGAACGTCAGTACGACAAGGCGCTTGCCGCGGTAGCGCGCATGGAGCAGAAGGCGCCCAGAAGCCCGATGCCGCTGGGCCTGCGCGGCTCGGTGCTGGCGGCCAAGGGCGACGTCAAGGGCGCCCGTGCGGCCTACGAGAAGGCACTGACGCTCGATCCGACCTGGTTCCCCGCTGCCGCCAACCTGGCGGCCTTCGACCTGCGCGAGAACCGGCCGGGCGACGCGCGCCAGCGCTACCAGGCGATTCTCGCGAAGGACCCGAAGAACTCGCAGGCCGCGGTGGCCATCGCGACGCTGACTGCGCGCACCGGCGGCGCTCGCGAGCAGGTGCTCGACGAGCTGAAGAAGGCGCGCGAGGCCAATCCCGACGCCGTGCTCCCGATCCTCGCCACCGCGCGCTACCTGATCGACACCAACGCCCCGAAAGACGCGATCCCGATGCTGCAGGAAGCGGCCAACCGCAACCCCGAGAACACGCAGGTGCTGGACCTGCTCGCCACCGCGTTCGTGCGCTCGGAGCAGCGCGCGCAGGCGATCAGCACCTGGGAGAAGCTGTTGCGCATCAATCCGAAGGCCGGGGTGGCGCAGTTCCGCATCGGCGAGACGCAGCTCGCCGGCGGCGACCGCGACGCTGCGCTCGCGAGCTTCCGCAAGGCGGCGCAGATCTCGCCCGACGCGGCCGAGCCGCAGATCGGCATCGCGATGGTCCTGTACCAGCAGGGCAAGAAGGACGAGGCAATGCGCATCGCCACCCGGATGAAAGCGGGCGACAGGCTGAAGGTGCCCGGCACGATCCTCGAGGGCGACCTGCTCGCGGCCGACGGCAAGTGGGCTGACGCCAGCGAACGCTACCGCGCGGCGTTCACGCAGCAGCGCGCGTTGCCGACCGGCTTCAAGCTGCACCGCGCGCTGCGCGCCGCCAGGCGCGACGACGACGCCGACAGGTTCCTGCGCGACTGGATCCGCAGCGAGCCCGCCAACCTGGCGTTGCGGCTCTACGCCGGCGAATCAGAAACCCTGCGCCAGCACTGGAAGCAGGCCTTCGAGCAGTACGCAGTCGTCCTGGAGAGGGAGCCGAAGAACGCCCTCGCGCTGAACAACGCGGCATGGGCCCTGCACGAGCTGAAGGATCCGCGCGCGCTCGACCACGCGCGGCGCGCATATGAGTCCTCGCCGAAATCACCGGCGGTCCTAGACACCTACGGTGTCATCCTGAACGCGAGCGGCGACCGCAAGGGGATCGACCTGCTGCGCCAGGCGGTCGAACTGGCGCCGAAAGACCCGCAGATGCGCCTGCACCTGGCCGAGGCGCTGGCCGGCGCCGGCGACAAGACCGGTGCGAAGGCGCAGATCGACGAATTGCTCAAGGCCACGCCGGCCGGCAAGTTCGCCGAGGCGGCGCGGACCCTGCAGGGCAAGCTGTAACGCGGGAAGAGAGACGCTTCAGCGCTTCCCGACGTAGCCGACGTACCACCCGATCGAAGCGGCCAGCCCTTCGTCGATCCGGTGCGTCGGCGCGTAGCCGAGCAGCGCGCGTGCGCGACCGATGTCGGCCAGCGAGTGCCGCACGTCGCCGGCGCGGAAATCGCGAAACTGCGGAGCGACCCCTGCCAGGCGGCCGGCCAGCGCCGGATCGCCGGCGATCATCGCCTTGCGGATCGCCTCGAACAGCTCGAGCAGCGTCGTGCGGTCGCCGACCGCGACGTTGAACACCTCGTGCGGCGCCGGCAGCGACTCGACCAGGCCGGCGCGCAGGTTCGCCTGCACCGCGTTGGCCACGTAGCAGAAGTCGCGGCTGGTGAGCCCGTCGCCGTTGATCCAGACGGGCTCGCCCGACAGCAGCGACGCGACCCAGCGCGGCACCACCGCCGCGTAGGCGCCGTCCGGATCCTGGCGTGGCCCGAATACGTTGAAGTAGCGCAGCCCGACGCAGGTCATGCCGTAGACGCGCGCCCAGGTGTCGGCGAACAGCTCGTTGGCAGCCTTCGTCGCCGCGTAAGGCGACAGCACCCGGCCGACGCGGTCCTCGACCTTCGGCAGCGCCTCGTGATCGCCGTACACCGAGCTGGACGACGCATAGACGAAGCGCTTGACGCCTGCCCTGCGCGCGGCGTCGATCAGCTTCACGAAGCCCTCGACGTTGGCCTCGAACGATCGCAGCGGCTGCTCGATCGAGCGCGGCACCGACCCCAGCGCCGCCTGGTGCAGCACGACGTCGACGCCCTCCCCGGCAACCCCTTGCACCGCGTCGCGGCACGCCGCCTCGTCGCGGAGGTCACCCTCGACGAAGCGGAAACGCGCCCACGCAGCCTCGCCCACCAGCCGGCGAACCTCGTCGAGGTTGCGGCGGAAACCGGTGGCGAAGTTGTCCAGCCCGACCACTTGCTGGCCACCACGCAGAAGCGTCTCGACCAGGTTCGAGCCGATGAAGCCGGCTGCTCCCGTGACGAGCCAGCGGCGCGACGCGCCGCGCAGCAACTCGAGGTTCGCGTCGGTCAAGGGCGTGTCGGCAGGCGTGTTCGCGGACATGAGGGTCGCCGGCACGCTCAGAGGCGCCAGAGCCGCAGCCCCGCCGCCGTCACCGCCGCAGGATCGAAGGCCGACTTGACGTCGGTGAACACCGCGCCGCGCTCGCCCTTGGCGGCGATCGCCTGCAGCCCGAGCTCGCGGTATTTCGCGTGCGACACCGCCGCGACGATCGCCGCGGCCCTGGGCAGCTCGTCCCAGGCCGTGAGCGACACGCCGTACTCGTGCCTGGCTTCGTCGGCCTCCGCAACCGGGTCGTGGATGTAGACCTTCGCGCCGTAACTCTCGAGCTCGCGCACCACGTCGATCACCTTCGAGTTGCGCAGGTCGGGCACGTCTTCCTTGAACGTCAGCCCGAGCACGATCACCGGCGCATCCTTGACCTGGAACCCCGCGGCGATCATCTCCTTGACCGTGCGTTGCGCGATGTACGCGCCCATGCCGTCGTTGATGCGCCGGCCGGCGAGGATCACCTGCGGGTGGTAGCCGAGCATCTCGGCCTTGTGGGTCAGGTAGTACGGGTCGACGCCGATGCAGTGGCCGCCGACCAGCCCCGGGCGGAACGGCAGGAAGTTCCACTTCGTGCCGGCCGCCTTCAGCACCTCGAGCGTGTCGATGCCGATGCGGTCGAAGATCATCGCCAGCTCGTTGACCAGCGCGATGTTCAGGTCGCGCTGCGTGTTCTCGATGACCTTGGCCGCCTCGGCGACCTTGATGCTGCTGGCCTTGTGCACGCCGGCCTTGACCACTGCGCCATACAGCGCGGCGACCGCGTCGAGCGTCGCCGCGTCGTCGCCCGAGACGACCTTCACGATCCGCGGCAGCGTGTGTTCCTTGTCGCCGGGGTTGATCCGCTCGGGTGAATACCCGACGTGGAAGTCCTTCAGCCACTTCATCCCCGAGTGCTTCTCGAGCACCGGGATGCACACCTCTTCCGTCGCCCCGGGGTAGACGGTCGATTCGTACACGACGGTCGCGCCGCGCTTCATGTGGCGACCGCAGGTCTCGCTGGCCGATACCAGAGGGAAAAAGTCGGGATTGTGGCCCGCGTCGACCGGGGTCGGCACCGCTACGATCAGGAAGTCGGCGCGCGCCAGGTCCTTCGGATCGTTGGTAACCGTGAGCCGTTTCGCGGCCTCGAACTGCTCGCGCGAGACTTCGCCGGTGGGGTCTTCGTGGCGGCGGAAATGGTCGATCTTCGCGGCCGACAGGTCGTACCCGATCGTCTCCAAGACCTTGCCGAATTCCACGGCCAGCGGGAGGCCAACGTAGCCGAGGCCGACAACAGCAACGATGCTCATGGTTTGATGCCGAATTCCAGGGTGTGGGAGACCCGCACTTTAGGGTTGCTGGATGCGAGGCACGAGGAATTAATTCATCGCGCTTCGAGGCCGCGATCTTACAATAGCGTTTCGCCAGTCCAGGACCTCAGATGTACCCCCGCCGCCGCAAGGCGTCCCCTTCGTTTTTCCGCCCGATCGCGGCGCGTGCGTTCGCGGTCGGATGGGTCGCGTTCGGCACCCTCGGGGCCACGCTCCCGGCGTTCGGCGCCGATGCGGTGGGGTTCACCGAAGCGGCGCCGACAGGCGCCCCGGCCGATGCGCAGGGCGGCAACCCGGAAACGACGCCTGCCGCTGCCCCCGCCGCCGACCAGGCGATCGCCGAGCGGGCGCGCGAGCTCGTCGAGTCGGGCATCCGCTACGAGCACGCCGAAGGCATGACCCGCGACTACGCCAAGGCTCAGGCGTTGTACTGCGCAGCCGCGCGGCTCGACTCCCCCGACGCGTTGCTGCGGATGGGCTGGATGTACGCGAACGGGCGCGGCTTGCCGCGCGACGACTCGATTGCCAACACACTGTTCCGTCGAGCGGCGGCGGCCGGAAGCGAGATGGGGGCACGGCTGGCGCAATTGATCCGCGGCGACGGCGAGAAGCTCCCTGATTGCCTGCGCGCGCCGGTCCAGGTCGCGACCGACGCCGACGCCCGCGCGGACGCCGGCCCGACGCCGGTGATCGACCAGCCGGCCGAGTTCCGCGCCGCGCCGGCATCGATCGACCGCCGCAAGCTGGTCCAGACGGTCGTGGCGATGGCGCGCGAGTTCCGGCTCGATCCCCGGCTGGTGTTCGCGGTGATGCGTGCCGAATCGAACTTCGATCCGCTGGCGCGCTCCCCGAAGAACGCCCAGGGGCTGATGCAGCTCATCCCGGAGACCGCCGAGCGCTTCGCGGTCCGCGACGTCCTCGACCCGGTCGAGAACCTGCGGGGTGGCATGAGCTACCTGCGCTGGCTGCTGTCGTACTTCCGCGGGGACGTCGTGCTGGCGCTGGCCGGCTACAACGCCGGCGAGGGGGCCGTGGACCGCTACCGGGGCGTTCCGCCGTACGGTGAAACACTGGCCTACGTGCAGCGGATCCGCGCGCTCTATCCCCGCGACAGCCACCCGTACGACGCGCGAGTCGTCGGCCCCTCGCCCTGGATGCAGGAGCGCCCCAAGACCGCCCTCGCCGGCGATCGTCCGTCTTTCACCAAGTGAAAAAATTCCTCGCGCCGGACGCCACTGCGTTGCAATCTTGACAAGTCCGACGAACGGCCCGACAACGGGCCCGGAGTCGCAATAAGCTTCAACAACCGTCCGAACCGGAACGACAGGAGCCCTCCCGATGTTTCGCATCCTCGTCGCACTGCTGGCCGCGCTCTTCGTGGCCGGTTGCGCCTCCAGCAACCCGCCGGCGCCCGTCAAGGCCGCCCAACCCGACTACAAGTACATCATCGGTCCCGGCGACACGCTGAACATCGTCGTCTGGCGCAACCCCGAGCTCTCCACCTCGGTGCCGGTGCGCCCCGACGGCCGCATCACCACTCCGCTGGTCGAGGACATGGTCGCGCAGGGCAAGAACCCGAGCGAGCTGGCGCGCGAGATCGAGACGGCCCTGAAGAAGTACCTGCAGGATCCCGTCGTCACGGTCGTCGTGCAGAACTTCGGCGGCGGCAACTCCGAGCAGGTGCGCGTGCTCGGCCAGGCGGTCAAGCCCGCGACGCTGCCCTACCGGCAGAACATGACGCTGCTCGACGTGATGATCTCGGTCGGCGGGCTCACCGACTTCGCCGCGGGCAACCGCGCAGTGCTGATCCGCGCGGCCGAGAACAACAAGGCGTACAACGTGCGTCTGGCCGACCTGATCAAGCGCGGGGACGTCGGCGCCAACGTGCAGGTGCTGCCGGGCGACGTCATCATCATCCCGGAAAGCTGGTTCTGAATCCTCGGTCGGTGCGGTACTCATGCTCGAATCACTTGCCTACCTGAAGTCGATCGTCCGCGGGATCTGGTTCTACCGCTGGAGCGCGCTGGTCATTGCGCTGACGGTCGGAGTCGTCGGCGCCTTCGTCGTCTGGCGAATGCCGAACCAGTACCAGGCGACCGCCCGCGTCTTCGTCGACACGCAGACCATCCTGAAGCCGCTGTTGAGCGGCCTGGCGGTCGAGCCGAACGTCAACGAGGTGCTCGCCATGATGGCGCGCACCGTGGTCAACCGACCGAATGCCGAGCGCGTCGCGCGAGCCGCCGACCTCGACTTGCGCGCCAGGACCAATGCCGAGCGCGACGCCGTGGTCGACCGGCTCATGCGCGACATCCGCTTCGGCGCAGTCGGCGGCGCGAACAACCTGTTCACGATCAGCTACGTCAGCGACCAGGCGGGCACGGCGCAGAACGTCGTCCAGTCGCTGCTGAACATCTTCGTAGAGTCGAGCCTGGGTACCAAGCGGCGCGATACCGAGCAGGCGCAGAAGTTCATCGACGAGCAGATCAAGACCTACGAGAAGAGGCTGCTCGAAGCGGAGAACGCGCTGAAGGACTTCAAGATCCGCAACATGCGCCTGATGCCCGGGCTCGAACGCAACTACCTGACCCAGGTCGGCGAGATGGAATCCAGGCTGCGCGAGGCGCGCCTCGAATTGCGGCAAGCCGAGAATTCGCGCGACGAACTGCGTCGCCAGCTCACCGGCGAGGCGCCGCTGGTGGCCGGGCCGCCCGAGATCGTCGTCGGGGGGCCGACCGGCTACGTTCCGGACGAACCGACCGAGTTCGACGCGCGGATCGAGGCGCAGCGCAAACGCCTCGACGAGCTCGAATTGCGCTACACCTCGTCGCACCCGGACGTGATCGCCACCAAGCGCGTACTCGCCGAGCTCGAAGCCCAACGCGACAAGGCACGCAAGCCCAAGGCCGAAGGCGGCACGGGCGGACGCACGACCACCATCGTCAATCCCGTCTTCCGGGAGCTGCGTATCGCGTTGGCCGATGCCGAAGCGCAGGTTGCCGCGCTTCGCACAAAGGTCGCCGAGTTCGAGAACCGCCTGCGCGAGGCCCAGCAACTGGCCCAGGCGGTACCGCGCGTCGAAGCCGAGTACACGCAGCTGAACCGCGACTACGACGTCAACAAGCAGAACTACGACAAGCTGCTCGCCCGCCGTGAGTCCGCGCAGATGTCGGGCGAGCTCGACGCGTCGGCAGGCATCGGCGAGTTCCGCGTGGTCGACCCGCCGCGGGTCGATCCCAAGCCGGTCGGCCCGAACCGCCCGATGCTTCTGGCGGGCGTTCTGCTGGCGTCGCTTGCAGCTGGCATCGGCGTCGCCTTCGCGCGCGATCAATTGCGCCCGACCTACCTCGACCTGCGCAGCCTCGCCCATGGCACCGGGCTGCCGCTGCTGGGCGGCGTCTCGTACCTGACCACCGCCGCGGAGCGGGCGCGGCGGCGCATCGGCCTCCTGGCGTTCTCGGCGTCGACTGCGGGTTACATTCTCCTGTTCGGCGCGGCGATAGCGTTCTACGCGTTCAAGCCGTTCGTGAAGTAAGGGTTGCCATGAGTCTCATCGAACGCGCGGTCGCTCGCCTCACGCAGACGGAACACCCCGAAACGCATCCAGCGGGTAGCGACGCGCCGCAGGGTGCGGTCAACGGCACCGAGCGCAAGACCACCATCGAAGCACTGGCCGACCGCCTGGCGGCGGAGGCGGCCACTGCCGTCGCCGCGCCAGCCGCCGCTGCACCGGCCCCCTCGGCGCCGCCCGCGCCCGCGGCCAGGCCCTCGGAAGCGGAGTCCCGTGCCGCGCCGGTTCGTCCCGCGCCCGATGCCCCGGCCGCCGCGGCACACGGGCCCGAGCTACTGCGCATCCACCTCGAGAGCCTGCGCGCACGCGGACTGGTCGTGCCTAGCGGTACGCCGACCCCCACCGCGAACGAGTTCCGCATCATCAAGCGGCCGCTGCTCGCCAACGCATTCGGCCGCGGCGCCCAGCAGGCCGTGCGCAACGGCAGGCGAATCATGATCACCAGCGCCTTCCCTGGCGAGGGGAAGAGCTTCTGCGCGATCAACCTGGCCATGAGCATCGCCGCCGAACGGGATCACGGCGTGATCCTGATCGACGCCGACGTCGCTCGTCCATCCATTCCGCGCGAGCTCGGCGTCGAAGTCGAGGCCGGGCTGATGGACTGGCTGATCGACGGAAAGCCCGACCTGTCCCAGTTGGTGCGAAAGACCAATGTCGATACACTTTCGATTCTGCCCGCGGGGCGGCGCCACGAGCAGGCCACCGAGCTGCTGGCGAGCGAGGCGATGGGGCGGCTTCTCGAGCAGCTGAGCGAGCGCTACCCGGACAGCATTCTCGTGTTCGACTCGCCACCGCTGCTGGTGACCACGGAAGCGCGCGTGCTCGCTTCGTACATGGGGCAGATCGTGATGGTGGTCGAAGCCGGCAAGACACCGCGCGAGGCGGTGACCCAGGCCCTGGCCGCCATCGAGTCGAACGAGGTCATCGGGCTCGTCCTGAACAAGGCGGACAAAATTGAAACCAGCGGCTACTACCAGGGCTACGGCTACGGTTCGGCGTAGCGGACGCAACGCCGTTTCGCCGCTGGCGTTCAAGGCGCTCGCCTGCGCGCTCGCCGGCACATGGGTGGGCACCGCCGCGGGCCAGGGCACCGGGCTCTCGATCCCGGTCGAACGGCCGATCCTCACGCCCGGCATCCGGGCGTCGGCCACCTACTCCGACAACGTGCTGCTCGCCCCCTCCGGCAAGGAGGACGGTGACGTCATCATCGAGGCCTCGCCGTACGTCACCGCCGAATCGCTGGCACCGCGCGCGAAGTACCGGCTGCTCTACCAGCTGCGAAACTTCTGGCGCGTGCAGGACGGCGACACGAACCTGTTCCGGCACGCGCTCAATGCGACCGGCAGCTTCGCGCTGGTCGACGACCGCTTCTGGGTCGACCTCGACGGCTACATGGGGACGATCAACGCGTCGGCCCAAGGTCCGATTTCAGTGGACCCGGCGTCGTCGTTCGTCAATACGACCAACATCCGCCGCTTCAGCATCTCGCCCTGGTATCGCGACCGACTCGGCAGTTTCGCTACCTACCAGTTGCGCTACCTCGTCGCGCACACCGCGGGCGGCACCAACAACTTCGCGCTCGCGAAGCTCGACCAGCGTGCCTCGGCGTCGGTCGACGGGATCAACGACGGTTCGTCGCCCTGGAACTGGCGCTGGTACGGTGAATTCCAGCAGCGCGAATTCGAGTCGAACATCACGCGCAACCGGCGCACCTCCGGCGTCGCGCTCTATTACCGGCTCAACCCGCAGTTGCGCGTCTTCGGCACCGTCGACTACGAGCAGATCGATGGATTGCGCAACCGCGACGGCGACGACTTCGGCTACGGA
>CALMSQ010000131.1:0-12609 GCA_937872345.1 uncultured Burkholderiales bacterium
CTCGCCTGTGCGGCGAGGATCGTCTGTACGCGTTCGCGGCTCAGGCCGCTGCGACGCATGACCCGCTCGACCTGCACGTCGACCGGGCAGTCGACGACGAGCACCCGGTCGACGCCGCCAGCGCGGTCTCCCGACTCGACCAGCAGCGGCACGACCAGCATCGCGTAGGGGCCTTCGGCCGCCTCGAGACGACGCTGCGACTCGGCGCGGATCATCGGGTGCAGGATCGCTTCGAGCTTGCGTCGCGCTGCCGGGTCCTCGAAGGCGCGCTCGCGCATCGCGTCGCGATCGAGTGCGCCGTCGGCCCGGATCACGCGCTCGCCGAACTCGGCGCGGATCGCCGCGATCGCAGCGCCGCCCGGACCGGTGAGCTCGTGCGCGATCGCATCGGTGTCGACGATCGCCGCGCCGCGCGCGGCGAACAGGTCGGCGACGGTGCTCTTGCCGCTTCCGATGCCGCCGGTCAGGCCGACCAGAAGACGCCGTGTGCGCGACGCCGCGACGCAATCGCTCGACGACGACTTGGTGGCGGGGGCGGGCCCTGGACTCATCGGGCGAGTCTAACAGCGCGCCCGCACAGGCCCCGCTCGGGGGAGTCAGCCGATGCCGAACAGCCTGCCCAGCGGCTCGCGGAAATACAGCGCCAGCAGGCCGGCGCCGGCGAGGTAGGGGCCGAACGGGATCGGCACCTCGCGTCCGTGGCGGGCCACGACGATCAGCGCGATGCCGACCACGGCACCGACTACCGAGGCCAGCAGGATCACGGCCGGCAGCGCGGTCCAGCCGAACCATGCGCCCAGTGCCGCGAGCAGCTTGAAGTCGCCGTAGCCCATGCCTTCCTTGCCCGTCGCCAGCTTGAACAGCCAGTAGATCGTCCACAGGCTCAGGTAGCCGGCCATCGCGCCGATCACGGCGGCGGGCAGCGGTGCGAAGACGCCCCACAGGTTCAGCAGCAGGCCCAGCCAGAGCAGCGGCAACGTCATGTTGTCCGGCAGCAGGTGCGTGTCGAAGTCGATGAACGTCAGCGCGATCAGGAACGCGGTGAGCACGACGGCGCCCAGGCCGGCTGCGCTCGCGCCGAAGCGCCAGATCGCCACCGCGCTGAGCACTGCGGTGGCGAGCTCGACGATCGGGTAGCGCGCCGGAATCGCCGCGCCGCACGCGGTGCACTTGCCCCGCTGCAGCAGCCAGCTGATCAGCGGAATGTTTTCCAGCGCGCCGATCCGGTGCCCACAGGCAGGGCAGTGCGAATGCGGGACGACCAGGTTGTATCGCTCGGAGGGCGGGGCCTCCTCGCCGCGCAACTCGGCGGCTTCCGCGGCCCAGGCGCGCTCGAGCATCTTCGGCACGCGGTGAATCACCACGTTCAGGAAGCTGCCGAGCAGCAGCCCGAATACGGCGGCCGCGGTAACGGCAAGCGGTGCGGAGTGCTGCAGGGTCTCGATCATCGCGCGAGCTTAGCGTAGGCCATGGGGAGGTGCCGAGCCCCGCGGGCTCGTTGTCCGACGGTGCGCTCCCGGCACGGGAAAGTCCACGGCCGCGCCCCCGACTGGAAGCTTTGGCGGCACCGGCGGCCGCGCGGTGTATCGCCTGCGCATCGTCCCGCCGCGCGCTGCCGGTTCGCCGCTGCGCGGGCCCTTTGGTACGATCGGCGCGCGGTGGCGGTCCTCCGCGCAGGGCATCTGCCGGATGGGGTGAACGGATGGCGAAAGTGGCGATCGTCGGATGCGGTGCCATGGGCTCGGTCTACGCCGGCCTGATGGCGTCGGCCGGGCACGAAGTGCATGCCGTGACGCTCTGGC
Organism: uncultured Burkholderiales bacterium; assembly: GCA_937872345.1. Taxonomy (GTDB): domain Bacteria; phylum Pseudomonadota; class Gammaproteobacteria; order Burkholderiales; family Burkholderiaceae_E; genus Zeimonas. The sequence continues at coordinate 1,803 of CALMSQ010000131.1, forward strand.
CAGCGCACGTCGAAGCGATTCGCGCCCGCGGCCTGCGCGTGAGCGGATTCAGCGGCGACCGGACCGTGAGGCTGGCGAGCGCCTCGGTGACGACCGACGGCATCGGCCCCTGCGACCTGGTCGTGATCGCGACCAAGGCGTTCGACGTCGAAGCGGCGGCGCAGTCGTGCAGGGGACTGATCGGTCCCGCCACGGTCGTCCAGACAATCCAGAACGGCCTGGGCTCGCCCGAACGCGTCGCCAGGCACGTCGATCCGGATCGGCTCGCGGTCGGAGTGGTCGGCGGCTACGGTGCTTCGATCCCCGAGTGGGGTCACGCGCATCACAACGGGCTCGAGGTCACCTGGTTCGGGCGGTATGCCGGGCTGCCGAAGGATCGGCTCGAGGCGGCCGCGCAGATCTGGCGCTCGTCCGGCTTCGACGTCGCCCTTCACGACGACGTGAGGAGCATGGTGTGGAAGAAGGTGATCATGAACGTCGCCTATTCCGGAACCGCGTGCCTCACGGGCCTGACGATCGGACAGATCCTCGAGAACGGCGATGCCTGGGCGGTCGCCTCCGCGTGTTCGCTGGAGGCCGTGCAGGTTGCCGGGGCCCTGCGGGTGGAGCTCGGTCTCGCCGACCCGATCGCGCACGTCCGGAACCTCGGCTCGAAGATCCCGCGTGCCCGGCCGTCGATGCTGCTCGACGCCATGGCGGGGCGACGCGGCGAGGTCGATGCCATCAACGGGGCGATCTCGCGGCTCGGCGCAGAGCTGGGCGTGCCCACGCCGGTGAACGACGTAGTCGTGAAGCTGATCAGGGCGCGCGAGAGCCTTCTCGGAACCTGAGGCGGGCGGGCCCCGCGGTCGGTCGCCCGGAGGCCCCCGCGTCGCCTACACCACCTGGCCGAGCTTGAAGATCGGCAGGTACATCGCGACGACCAGGCCGCCGATCAGCGTGCCGAGCACGACCATGATCATCGGCTCGAGCAGGCTCGACAGGCCCTCGACGGCCTCGTCGACTTCGCGCTCGAAGATGTCGGCCGCCTTGGACAGCATCGAGTCGAGCGAGCCCGACTCCTCGCCGATCGCCGACATCTGCAGCACCATGTTCGGGAACACCTGCGCGTTCTGCATCGACACCGTCAGGCTCGTGCCGGTCGACACCTCCTGCTGGATGCGCTTGGTCGCCATCAGGTAGACGTGGTTGCCCGAGGCGCCGCCGACCGAATCGAGCGCCTCGACCAGCGGCACGCCGGCCGCGAACATCGTCGACAGCGTCCGCAGCCATCGGGCGATGGTCGCCTTCTCGACGACGGGGCCGAAGACGGGCAGCTTGAGCAGAAGCCGGTCCATCGCCATCTGGACCTTCGGCGATCGCCGCCAGGCCTGGAGCAGGAAATACAGGCCGCCCCCGATCGCGCCGAAGATCAGGTACCAGTACTTCACGAAGAAGTCCGACATCGCGATCACGACCAGCGTCGGCGCCGGAAGGTCGGCGCCGAAGTTCGAGAACACCTCCTTGAACGCCGGCACCACGAACAGCATGATGACGGCGACGACGATGAACGCGACGATCAGCACCGCGACCGGGTAGAACAGCGCCGACTTGATCTTGCCCTTGATGGCGACCATCTTTTCCTTGTAGCTCGCCAGCCGGTCGAGCAGGTCGTCAAGGATGCCGGCCTGCTCTCCCGCGCCCACCAGGTTGCAGAACAGCGAGTCGAAGTACAGCGGATACTTCCGGAACGCCTGCGACAACGATGTGCCGGTCTCGACGTCGGCACGGATGTCGGTGAACAGCTTCGACACCGACGCGTTGTTGGTTCCGCGCGCGACGATGTCGAACGACTGCAGCAGCGGAACGCCGGCCTTCATCATCGTCGCGAGCTGGCGCGTGAACAGCGTGATGTCCTTTTCGCCGATCCGCCGGCCCTTCTTGGGGCGCCGCTTGGTCGTCTTGGTGACCGAGATGCCCTGGCGGCGCAGCGTGGTCTGGACGATGGCCGGGCCGCTCGCCCGCATCTCGCCGCGAATCACCTTGCCGGCGCGGTCGCGCCCCTCCCAGACGAAGGTATGTTCCTTGGGCGCCGCGGCGCGGGGTGCACCCATTGCCCGGGTGGTAGCGGTCGTAGCCATCAGTGTCTGCCTCTCGATGTCGCTCGATGTCCCGGCCCGGCGCCGGTCATTCGTTGGTGACGCCCAGCACCTCTTCGATGCTGGTCAAGCCCTGCATCACCTTCATCAGGCCGGAGCGGCGCAGGTCGCGCACGCCCTCGATCTGAGCCTGCCTGGCGATCTGCAACGCGTTTCCGTTGGCCAGGATGATCTTCTGCGTTTCTTCGGAGATCGGCATGACCTGGTAGATGCCGACCCGGCCCTTGTAGCCCGAGCCGCCACAACGCTCGCAGCCGGCGGCGCGGTACGGCACCCAGGAGCCGTCCAGGTCCGACTCGACGAATCCGATCTTCAGCAGCGCGGCCTCGTCGATCTCGTGCGGCTGCTTGCAGCTGCACAGCCGCCGGGCGAGCCGCTGCGCGGTGATCAGGATCACCGACGAGGCGATGTTGAACCCCGGCACGCCCATGTTCGCCAGCCTCGTCAGCGTCGTCGGCGCGTCGTTCGTGTGAAGCGTCGACAGCACCATGTGGCCGGTCTGCGCGGCCTTGATCGCGATGTCGGCGGTCTCCAGGTCGCGGATCTCGCCGACCATGATCACGTCCGGGTCCTGCCGCAGGAACGACTTCAGCGCGGCCGAGAAGGTCAGGCCGGCCTTGTCGTTGACGTTGACCTGGTTGACGCCCGGCAGGTTGATCTCGGCGGGGTCCTCGGCGGTCGAAATGTTGACGCCGGGCTCGTTCAGGATGTTCAGGCAGGTGTACAGCGACACCGTCTTGCCCGACCCCGTCGGGCCGGTGACCAGGATCATTCCGTAGGGCCTGCGGATCGCGTCGAGCAGCAACTGCTTCTGGTCGGGCTCGTAACCCAGCGCGTCGATGCCGAGCCTCGCCGACGACGGATCGAGGATCCGCATCACGATCTTCTCGCCGAACAGCGTCGGCAGCGTCGAGACGCGGAAGTCGATGGCGCGCTGGCTCGACAGCACGATCTTCATCCGGCCGTCCTGCGGCACCCGCTTCTCGGAGATGTCGAGCCGCGAGATGACCTTGATCCGCGAGGCGAGTTTCTCCTTGATCGCCAGGGGCGGCTGTGCGACCTCCCGCAGCTCGCCATCGACGCGGAAGCGGATCCTGTAGAACTTCTCGTACGGCTCGAAGTGCACGTCCGAAGCGCCGGTCTGGATGGCGTCGATCAGGATCTTCTGCAGGAACCGGACCACCGGCGCGTCGTCGACCTCGCTGGTGTCGGGCTGGGCGGAAGGCTCGTCGGTCGTGACGTCGAGGTCGAACGAGTCCTCGACCAGGTCGCTCAGCTTGTCGGCCGCGGTTTGCCCCAGCTTTTCGACCAGGCGGGTAAGCTTGTCGTGCTCGACGACGATCGCGTCGACGTTCGCCTGCGCCGAGAAGCGGATCCGGTCGAGCAGCTTCAGGTCGGTCGGGTCCGACACCGCCAGCGACAGTCGTCCGCCGCGCTTGCCCAGCGCCACGACGCGCACCTCGGTGGCGAGCTTGCGGTCGAGCGCGTCGAGCGGGAGGGTCGTGACGTCGATCGCCGACAGGTCCAGCAGCGGATGGCCGAAGACCTCCGCGGCGAACTTCGCGAGCTGGCGCGCCTGCATGTGGCCGCCGCCGATGAGCTCGTCGATGAACGCGATCCCGCCGGCGTCGGCCTTGCGCTGGATGGTCGTTGCCAGGTCCAGACGCAGCATCTGGTGCTGGACCAGCGCGCGGCCGAGCCCGGCCAAAGATGTCGATTCGCCCGTGCGGGGCGCTGCGGTAGCGACTGCCATCGAGCCTGCCTGGTGCCTGGTTTCTTCTGGGTCTTGAGGGGTTGCGGGACGCCTTCCGCGCAATGATGCCCCCCTCGATCGTGCGGGGGCGACGGCCGGATCGGGGGCACAGGACGAGCGGCGGCACTGCCGCCGACGAACGGCGGCGACCGTGGCGCGACGATGAGACGATTCGCCCCTAGAAGGCGCGTTCGTCGTCTTCGGCGGCGTGCGGCGAGAGCTCGAAAGGCCGTCGCCGAAGTCGCACGCTCCGGATCAGCCGATCCTCGATCTGCTGGATCTCGACCACCAGCGGGCCGTAGCGGACGCTGGTGGCGGCTTCCGGAAGCTCGCGCAGGGTCTCGAGCAGCAGGCCGTTCAGGGTGCGCGGGCCGTCGAGCGGGAAGTGGGTGCCGAGACGGCGGTTGAGCTCGCGCAGCGGCGCGGCTCCGTCGACGGTGACCTCGTCGTCGACCCACTGCAGGGCGGCGTCCCCGCCCGGCGCTGTGGTCGTGAACTCGCCGATGATCTCCTCGATGATGTCCTCGAGGGTCACCAGCCCGAGCACCTCGCCGTACTCGTCGATCACCAGGCCGATCCTCTGCCGGTTCTCCTGGAAGAACTGCAGCTGGCGGAACACCGGCGTGCCGCTGGGAACGAAGTAGGGCTCGGTGAGCACGGCGCGCAGGTCGTCGGCGTCGAACGACTCGTGCTGCAGCAGGCCGAGCGCGCGGCGCACGTGCAGCATGCCGACGACACGGTTGATCTCGCCTTCGAACACCGGCAGCTTGTTGTGGAAGCAGGTCGCCAGCTGCTCGCGGATGCTGCGCGGATCGGTCGCGAGGTCGAGCGCCTCGATCCGGTGGCGCGGCACCATCACGTCGTCGACGGCGATCTGTTCGAGGTCGAGGAGGTTCAGCAGGATCGAGCGGTGCTTGGCCGGCATGAATCCGCCGCTCTCGAGCACGATCGTGCGCAGCTCCTCGAGCGAGACGCTGGGCGCCTGCTGCGCCTCGGCGCTCACGCCGGCGGCCCGCAACAAGCGCCCGACGAGCAGGTTCACCGCCCAGACCGCGGGCGCGAGCGCGCGCATCAGCAGGCTCAGCGGGTAGCTGGCCGGCAGGGCGATCCGCTCCGGGAAGGTCGCGCCGATTACCTTCGGCGTGATCTCGCAAAACACGATCAGCAGCAGGGCGACCAGCGTCGTCGCCACCAGGATCACGCGATCGTCGTCGCCGAAGTAGCGGATCGCCAGCGCGGTCACGATCGCGGTGAGCGCGGTGTTGGCGATGTTGTTGCCGAGCAGGATCGTGCCGAGCAACCGCTCGGTCTGCCCGAGAAGGCTGGCCGCGCGGTGCGCGCCGCGGCGCCCCTCCCGGACCAGGTGGCCGAGCCGGAAGCGGTTCAGCGCCATCATCGCCGTCTCGGAGATCGAGAAGAACGCCGAGAGCAGCATCAGCAGCAGCAACGCCAGCAGCTGCAGCCAGAACGGGATCGTTTCCAAGCGTGGGAATCGTCGCAACAGGCCGGATGCCTAGCCTACCGGATTCCGGTGGCCGGGGCGCCCCCCCGGGGCGCGGCGCCCGGCGTATCATGGCTCGATGAATCCCGATGCCCTCTACGAGCGGATCGGGGCGCTCGGCTTCCGGCGCTGGTACGAGCGGCAGTTGATCGAGAGCCACCTCTGGTTCGCGACTTGCTTCGTGGCGATCATCCTGGTGGCCGCGGGGCTGGAGTTGCTCACCCTCGAAAACGGCCTGCGCGACTTTGCCTTCGACGGCGCGCTGATCGTCGGCGGATGCGCGCTGGGCTGGCATTCGTGGCGGCGCTACGTCCGGCTGATGGTGGTTGCCGAGGCGATCGGCGCGCAGGCGTCGTGCGGCGCCTGCCAGCACTACGGCTTTCGATGCGTGTCGCTCGAGCGGCGGCGCATCCGCGCGCGCTGCCCGAAGTGCGGCAACCAGTGGCTGCTCGACGACCCGTTCGCCGCGGCGGCCTCCTGACGACGGTGCGGCCGGTCGGCGCGGCCGCCCGGCGATGCGCGCTTACCCGGATTGCCGCGCCATCGGCCATTGGCCATAATCCGCGCCGGAAGGCCGGCATGGCGCCTGCCCATTGACCGCGCATCGATGGCAGAACAAGACTACATTCTCGAAACCAGGCGCCTGGTCAAGGAATTCAAGGGCTTCGTCGCGGTCGACGACGTGAACCTGCGCGTGCAGCGCGGCCACATCCATGCGCTGATCGGCCCGAACGGGGCGGGCAAGACCACCGTCTTCAACCTGCTCACCAAGTTCCTGATCCCGACGTCGGGCCAGATCCTGTTCAACGGCCATGACATCACCACCGAGAAGCCCGCGCAGGTCGCGCGCCGCGGGATCGTCCGCTCGTTCCAGATCTCGGCGACCTTTCCGAACCTGACGGTGCTCGACAACGTGCGCGTCGGCCTGCAGCGCGCGCTCGGCACGTCGTTCCACTTCTGGAAGCCGGCGGCCTCGCTCGAGGTGCTCGACGCCCGCGCGCTCGAGCTGCTCGACACGGTGGGCCTGCGCGAGTTCGCGGGGTACGTCACGGTCGAGCTGCCTTACGGCCGCAAGCGCGCGCTCGAGATCGCCACGACGCTGGCCACCGATCCCGAGCTGATGCTGCTCGACGAGCCGACGCAGGGCATGGGCCACGAGGACGTCGAGCGGGTGACGCAGCTCATCAAGAAGGTGTCGGCGAACCGCACGGTGCTGATGGTCGAGCACAACATGAACGTCGTCGCGAACATCGCCGACACGATCAGCGTGCTGCAACGCGGGCAGGTCATCGCCGAGGGGCCCTACGACGTGGTCTCGAAGAACCCGCAAGTGCTCGAGGCCTACATGGGCAGCGCCACCGAGGAACTCAGGGGGGCGCATGGCCACTAGCGGCACCGAGTTCCTGCGGATCACCGACCTGCACGCCTTCTATGGCGAATCGCACATCCTGCACGGCGTCGACCTCACCGTGAACCGCGGGGAGGTCGTCACGCTGCTGGGGCGCAATGGCGCCGGGCGCACGACGACGCTGAAGTCGATCATGGGCCTGGTCGGGCGCCGCAGCGGCTCGATCATGGTCAACGGCGTCGAGGCGGTGAACCTGCCGCCGCACGCGATCGCGCGCCGCGGAATCGGCTACTGCCCCGAAGAGCGCGGCATCTTCGCGAGCCTGTCGTGCGAGGAGAACCTGCTGCTGCCGCCGGCGGTCGCCTCGGGCGGCATGGAGCTCGACGAGATCTACGCGATGTTCCCGAACCTGAAGGAGCGGCGCGCGAGCCAGGGCACGCGGCTGTCCGGCGGCGAGCAGCAGATGCTGGCGGTGGCACGCATCCTGCGCACCGGCGCGAAGATGCTGCTGCTCGACGAGATCTCCGAAGGGCTGGCGCCGGTCATCGTGCAGACGCTGGCGCGGATGATCCGGATGCTGCGCGAGAAGGGCTTCACGATCGTGATGGTCGAGCAGAACTTCCGTTTCGCGGCGCCGCTGGCCGACCGGTTCTACGTGATGGAGCACGGGCGCATCGTCGAGCAGTTCGACGCGGCGCAGCTCGAGCAGAAGATGGGCATGCTGCACGAATACCTCGGGGTGTGAGCGCAACGGCCCGATCGTCGAAGTCCCGAACGCACAAGGAGGAAGCACCATGAAACTGAAGCTCTCGTCGCTGGTGGCCGCGCTGGCCCTGGCATTCGCCGGCGGCGCCGCGCAGGCGCAGATTTCCGGCAACGTCGTCAAGATCGGCGTGATGAACGACATGTCGGGCGTCTACGCCGACATCGGCGGTCCCGGCTCGGTGGTCGCCGCCAAGATGGCGGTCGAGGACTTCCAGAAGACGTCGAAGGCCGGCCTGAAGGTCGAGATCGTCTCGGCCGACCACCAGAACAAGCCCGACGTCGGCTCGACGATCGCGCGCCAGTGGTACGACACCGACGGCGTCGACGCGATCGCCGACGTGCCGACCTCGTCGGTCGCGCTGGCCGTCAGCCAGGTCACCCGCGACAAGGGCAAGGCGTTCCTGGCCACCGGCCCGGCGACCGCCGACCTGACCGGCAAGGCGTGCTCGCCGAACACGGTGCACTGGCTCTACGACACCTGGATGCTGGCCAACGGCACCGGCAGCGCGATCGTCAAGACCGGCGGCGACACCTGGTTCTTCCTGACCGCCGACTACGCGTTCGGCCACGCGCTCGAGCGCGACACCGAGGCGGTGGTGCTGAAGAACGGCGGCAAGGTGCTGGGCAAGGTGCGCCACCCGCTCGCCACGCAGGACTTCTCCTCGTTCCTGCTGCAGGCGCAGGCGTCGAAGGCCAAGGTGATCGGCCTGGCCAACGCCGGCGGCGACACGATCAACTCGATCAAGCAGGCGGCCGAGTTCGGCATCGTCAAGGGCGGCCAGAGCCTGGCCGGCCTGCTGGTGTTCCTCACCGACGTTCACGGGCTGGGCCTGCAGACCGCGCAGGGCCTGATCGTGACCGAGACCTTCTACTGGGACCTGAACGACCAGACGCGCGCGTGGTCCAAGCGCTTCGCGGCGGCCAACGGCGGCAAGTATCCGTCGATGGACCACGCCGGGGTCTACGCGGTGGTCCTGCACTACCTGAAGGCGGTCGAGGCGGCCAAGACCGACGACGGCACCAAGGTCGTCGCCAAGATGAAGGAACTGCCCACCGACGACCCGCTGTTCGGCAAGGGCACCATCCGGCAGGACGGCCGCAAGATCCACCCGGCCTACCTGTTCGAGGTCAAGAAGCCGAGCGAGTCGAAGGGTCCGTACGACTACTACAAGCTGCGCGCGACGATCCCGGCCGACCAGGCGTTCCGGCCGCTGGCCGAGGGCGGATGCCCGCTGGTGAAGTGACGCCGGCAGGCTGAAGCGAAACGGCGCGACCCTCGCGGCCCCTGTGGCCGCGAGGGCGCACCTCCCCGCAAACCACCGGATCGACCCTCGATGGAGATCTTCGGCATCCCGACCCAGGCGCTGTTCGGCCAGCTGCTGATCGGCCTGATCAACGGCTCGTTCTACGCACTGCTGTCGCTCGGCCTGGCGGTCATCTTCGGGCTGCTGAACATCATCAACTTCACGCACGGCGCGCAGTACATGATGGGCGCGTTCGTCGCCTACCTGCTGCTCAACCGGTTCGGCATCGGCTACTGGTGGGCGCTGCTGATCGCGCCGATCGTCGTCGGCGCGACCGGCATCGTCATCGAGCGGCTGATGCTGTCCAGGCTCTACAAGCTCGACCACCTCTACGGGCTGCTGCTCACGTTCGGCGTCGCGCTGATCATGGAAGGGCTGTTCCGCAACGAGTTCGGCTCGTCGGGCCTGCCGTACCCGAGCCCGCCGCAGCTCACCGGCGGCCACAACCTCGGTTTCATGTTCCTGCCCAACTACCGGGGGTGGGTCATCGTCGCTTCGCTGATCGTCTGCCTGGGCACCTGGTACGCGATCGAGCGCACCCGGCTGGGCGCCTACCTGCGCGCCGCCACCGAGAACCCGCAACTGGTGCAGGCTTTCGGCATCAACGTGCCGCGGATGATCACGCTCACCTACGGCTTCGGCGTCGCGCTGGCGGCGTTCGCCGGCGTGATGGCGGCGCCCATCTACCAGGTCAGCCCGCAGATGGGGGCCAACCTGATCATCGTCGTGTTCGCCGTCGTCGTGATCGGCGGAATGGGGTCGATCCTCGGCTCGGTGCTCACCGGATTCGGGCTCGGCCTCATCGAGGGACTCACCAAGGTGTTCTACCCGGAAGCGTCGAACACGGTGATCTTCGTGATCATGGCGATCGTTCTGCTGATCAAGCCGGCAGGCTTGTTCGGCACCCAGAAATAGGACGGCGATGGCGGGCAACGCAACTTCCCACGTGCCGGGCGCCAAGGGCGACACCCGCCACCAGCGCATCGCGTTCGTGCTGATGGTCGCGATCTTCGCGCTGTTGCCGCTGGTCGCGTACCCGGTCTTCCTGATGAAGGTGATGTGCTTCGCGCTGTTCGCGTGCGCCTTCAACCTGCTGATCGGGTTCGGCGGGCTGCTTTCGTTCGGGCACGCGATGTTCCTGGGCACGGCCGGCTACGTCTGCGCGCACGCCGCGAAGGTCTGGGGACTCTCCCCGGAGCTGGCGATCCTGTTCGCCACGGGCTGCGCGGCGCTGCTCGGGCTGGTCACCGGCCTGCTGGCGATCCGCAGGCAGGGCATCTACTTCGCGATGATCACGCTGGCGCTCGCGCAGATGGTGTACTTTTTCTATCTGCAGGCGCCCTTCACCGGCGGCGAGGACGGCATCCAGGGGGTGCCGCGCGGCAAGCTGTTCGGCCTGCTCGACCTCGGCTCGGCGGCTGGCATGTACCCGCTGGTGATGGCGATCTTCCTCGGCGGCTTCCTGATCATCTGGCGCACCGTCAACTCTCCGTTCGGGCAGATCCTGAAAGCGATCCGCGAGAACGAGGCGCGCGCCACCTCGCTCGGCTACGACGTCGACCGCTACAAGCTGCTCGCCTTCGTGCTGTCGGCGACGCTGTCGGGCCTGGCCGGCGCGACCAAGGCGCTGGTGTTCCAGCTGGCTTCACTCACCGACGTCTACTGGACGATGTCCGGCGAGGTGGTGCTGATGACGCTGCTCGGTGGCCTGGGCACGCTCTTCGGACCCGTCGTCGGCGCGGCGATCATCATCACGATGCAGAACTACCTGGCGCAGATCGGCGCCTGGGTCACCGTCGTCCAGGGCGCGATCTTCGTGGTCTGCGTGATGGCGTTCCGGCGCGGCGTCGTCGGCGAGATCGCGCACTGGCTGAAGAAGCCGCTGTAGCTGCGCGGGCAAAGGCGCGGGCCGTCGGCCGCGGGCGCGCCGGGTGCTTGCCCCCGCTTCGCGGGGGTGCCCTGCGATGCTTGTATGTTGTGGTCGTCGGGGTGGAGGGA
>CALMSQ010000132.1:0-6025 GCA_937872345.1 uncultured Burkholderiales bacterium
AGCTGCAGCGAGGCCGCGACGTTCTGCTCGACCAGCAGGACCGTCATCCCCTGCTCGTGCAGGCTGCGGATCGTCCGGAACACCTCGCCGACCAGCGCAGGCGAGAGGCCGAGCGACGGCTCGTCGAACATGATCATCCGCGGCGCGCCCATCAGGCAGCGGCCGATCGCGAGCATCTGCTGCTCGCCGCCCGACAGCGTGCCGGCCAACTGGCCGGCCCGCTCCCGGAGCTTCGGAAACATGACAAAGACGCGCTCGAGCGTCGACGACGCCTGCGCCCGTGCGCGCGGCAGCATCGCACCGACCTGCAGGTTCTCGAGCACGCTCATCGACGGAAACACCTGCCGGCCCTCCGCGACCTGCCCGACGCCGAGGTCGCAGACCCGGTGACTGTCGAGCCCGCCGATCTCGTGGCCGTCGAAACGGATGGAACCGCCGCGCGGCTTCAGGATGCCCGCCACCGTGCGGATCAGCGAGGTCTTGCCCGCGCCATTGGCGCCGACCAGCGCGACCACCTGCCCGGCCCCGACCTCGAGGCTGACGCCGTCGAGCGCCTGCGCGTCGCCGTAGAACACCGACAGGTCGCGGATCGCCAGCATGTCAGTGCGGCGTCCCGGCGCCGAGGTAGCTCTCGAGCACCCGCGGGTCGGCGGTGACCTGCTGCGGCGTGCCCGACGCAATGATCTCGCCGTGGTGCAGCACGTACACGCGCTGCGCGAGCGCCATCACCGCGCGCATCACGTGCTCGATCAGCAGGATCGTGATGCCGTGCTCGGCGTTCAGGCGCCTGAACGCGGCGACCATCTGGTCGGTCTCGGTGGGGCGCAGGCCGGCCATCACCTCGTCGAGCAGCAGCAGCTTCGGCTCGGTGGCCAGGGCGCGGGCGACCTCGAGCCGCTTGCGGTCGGGCAGCGTCAGTGCCGAGGCCGGCCGGTCACGCTGCAGCCACATGTCGAGCGAACGCAGCGCGCGCTCGGCGCGCCGCCGCGCCTGCCTGCGGTCGGACGTGCCGCGAAAGCCCCCGACCATCGCGTTCTCGAGCACCGTCATGTCGGCGAACGGCTTGACGATCTGGAACGTGCGGCCGATGCCGGCGGCGCAGATGCGATCGGACCGCTCGCCCGCGATGTCGGCGCCGAGGAATCGGATCGCGCCCTCGTCGGGCGCGAGCGCGCCGGCGACCAGGTTGAACAGCGTCGTCTTGCCCGCGCCGTTCGGTCCGATCAGCGCAACGATCTCGCCGTGCGCCACCGACAGCGACGCCCCGGCGACGGCCTTCAGCCCGCGAAAGCTCTTCGACACGCCGGCCACGTCGAGCATCGGCGCGCCCGCGGCCGCACCTGCACGCGCGGTGGCCGCCTCAGCCGGCGTCATCGTCGTCTCCGTCCCGGCGTCGGAAACCGAGGCGGCTCGCGATCGCCGGCCAGATTCCGTTGGGCATGAACATGATCGACAGGCCGAGCGCGATCCCGTACAGGATGTGCTTGGCGCCGGGAATCTCCTGTCCGGACAGGTCCAGCAATTCGTTGATTCCCTCGGACAGCGCGGTGAGCACGGCGGCTCCCAGGACCGGGCCGAACAGCGTGCCGACGCCGCCGATGATCGGCGCGAGGATGATCTCGATCGACCGGCCCATGTTGAAGATCTGCTCGGGGAACAGGTTGTTGTAGTAGAAGGCGAAGAACACGCCCGCCAGCGCGGTCATCCCGGCCGAGATCTGCACCGCGTACATCTTGTAGCGGAACGTGTCGACGCCGGCCGCGCGCGCCGCCTCCTCGTTGTCGCGGATCGCGCGGAAATAGAAGCCGAGCCGGCCGCGCAGCAGCCAGGCCGACAGCAGGAAGCCGGCGACCGCGAGCCCGAGCGCGAGGTAGTAGAACATCAGCGGATGGCCCCGCAGGTTAACCAGGTCGAAGCGATCCTGCTGGACCACCTTCAGGAAGAAGCCTCCCGAGGCGCCGACCCAGCCGAAGTGGTCGAAGCCGATTCGCGTGAACTCGGCGAACGCAATCGTGAGCAGCGCGAAGTAGGTGCCGCCGATGCCGAAGCGGAACGCGAGCCAGCCGATGATCGACGCCGCCGCGACGCAGACCGCCACCGCGGCCAGCATGCCGACCCAGGGGATCACGCCGAAGTGCTGGTAGAGCGCCGCGGCCGTGTAGGCGCCCAGGCCCACGTACAGCGCGTGGCCCAGCGAAAGCTGGCCGCAAAAGCCCATCATGATGTTCCACGCCTGCCCGACGAACGCGAAGTACAGGATCAGGATCATCACCGACAGCAGGTAGCGGTCGAGCGCCAGCGGCACGACCAGCAGCACCGCGAGCAGGACGAGCAACGCGACGCGCGAGCGATCCATCGGCCTACTTGCCCTTGAACAGGCCCTGCGGCCTGAACGCGAGCACGAGGATCAGCAGCGCGAACGACAACATGCTCTTGGCCGAGGGCGTGATCAGCAACCCGGCAACCGACTCGGACACGCCGATCAGCACGCCGCCGGCGAGCGCGCCGACCATCGAGCCGAGCCCGCCGATGATCACGATGACGAACGCGAGCAGCGTGTAGGCCGGACCCGAGGTCGGCGTCACGTCGACCAGCAGCGTGAGCAGGCACCCGGCGACGCCGACGCAGGCCGTGCCCAGCCCGAAGGTCAGCGCGTAGAGGTGCCGGACGTTCAGGCCGACCACCTGCGCGCCGAGCAGGTTGTCGGCACAGGCGCGGATCGCCTTGCCGAATGGCGTATAGCGGAAGATCGCGAACAGCACCGCGCAGGCCGCCAGCGCGACCACTGCGCAGATGACGCGCACCTTGTCGACGAGCAGCGGGCCGATCTGGTAGGAATCGAGCGCGTAGTCGACCTGGACGTTGCGCGCGTCGGGGCCGAACGCAACGAGCAGGCCGTTGACCAGCACCAGCGCCAGCGCCAGCAGCAACATGAACTGCGAGTGCTCGGGCCGATCGATGAACGGATTGATCAGCCCGCGCTGCAGCACGTATCCGATGCCGAAGAACGCCAGCGCCACCGGCACCAGCATCCACAACGGGTCGAGCCCGGCCAGCGCGAACGCGAAGACGGCCGCGTACATCGCCAACGTCATCAGCTCGCCGTGGGCGAAGTTGACGATGCGCACGACGCCGTAGATGACCGACAGGCCGAGCGCCATCAGCCCGTAGACCAGTCCGGTCAGCAGGCCGCTGACGACGATGTTGACGATCGCGTCGATGGGCACGCAGGCGACTCCGCCGGGGTGGCCCCGGCGTACTCCGTGATCGCCGCGCCTAGCCGCGCGCCTGCCAGGCGGGCACCGGATACACCGGCGCCATCTGGGCGGCCGCCTTCGGCAGCACCACCACCGGCTCGCCGTTGCGGTTCTGGATGCAGGCCGACGCGATCTGCGTGTTCTGTCCCTTCGCGTCGAAGCGGATCGGCCCGCCGACCATCATCCGCTCGGCGATGTCGGTCTTGCGGATCGCCTCCGCGAGCGCCGTGCCGTCGGCGCTGCCGGCGCGCTTGAACGCGTCGGCCGCGATCATCATCGCCTCGAACGTGAAGCCGACGTTGAGCGCGTGGAACTTGAGGTTTTCCTTCGGGAACTGCTTGCGGAACGCCGCGTCGACCCGCTGCGTGAGCGCGGCCTTGGGGTTGTACCAGGGCACGTTCGAGATCGCGTAGTCGGAGTACTTGTTGCCGAGCGCCTTGTAGAACTGCGCCTCGTACATCCCCGGCGACCCCGGGCTGATGATCCCCTGCGGCGACCAGCGCTGCTTGACCAGCTCGCGCACCAGCAGGATCGCGTCGTTCAGGCGGCTCACCAGCATGATGAAGTCGGCGTTGGTCGCCTTGGCCTTCGCCACCTCGACCGAGAGGTCGCGCGCGGCCGGGTCGTACGAGATCGTGTCGACGACCTTGAACGGCAGGAAGTCGAGCCGCGGCAGGATCGCCTTGATGCCGTTGGCCATCGACGTGCCGAACGTGTCGTTCACGTGCATGAACACCGCGGTACGCGGCGCCGTGCTGGTGGCCTGGAACAGGTCGCGGGTGAGCGCCAGCCCGTTGCGGATGAGGTCGACCGCGGTCGGGAAGTTGCGAACCGTGTACTTGTAGCCCTGCTCGGTGATCTGCGGCGCGGCCGCGATGTTGATCACGAACGGGACCTTGCGCTGCTCGGCCACCTGCGCGATGGCCCCGGCGGCGCCCGAGTCGAAGGGGCCGACCAGCACCTGCGCACCGTCGTTGATCAGCTTCTCGGCCCGCGAGCGCGCGACCTCGACGTTGGTCTCGGTGTCGGCGTTCATCAGCTCGAGGTCCACGCCGTACATGTCGCGGATCAGCGCCGGCGAGATGTCGGCGCCGAGCTGGCACGACTGGCCGATGAAGGCCTGCACGCCCGAGCGCGGCAGCAGCACGCCGACCTTCAGCTTCTTCGGCTGCGCGCGCACGATCGCCGGCGCAGCGAGCGTGCTGCCGCCGACGATCGCCGAAGCGGCCGCCATCCGGTGAAAGTCTCGACGGGTCACCTTGCTCATGGTCTCCTCCTCGTTTCGTGTGAAGCGGCGCCCCGCTCTCGAGGTTGCCGCAGGTCCGCTGTCTGAATCGTCGGTCAGGCTATCACGGCTTCCCGGCCTGGTCGCGCAACACGCGCTTCAGGATTTTCCCTGTAGGGCTCTTGGGCAATTCGCTCACGATGTCGACCCGCGCCGGCACCTTGTAGGCGGCGATGTTGGCGCGGCAGTACGCGATGACCTCGTCGGCGGTCAGCGGCTGGCCCGGCCTGGGCACGACCGCCGCCACCACCTGTTCGCCCTTTTCGGGATGCGGCAGCCCGTAGACCGCCACCTCCTGCACCTGCGGCAGCTTGTACAGGTACTGCTCGACCTCGGCCGGCCACACCTTGAACCCGGACAGGTTGATCATGTCCTTCACGCGGTCGACGATGAAGACGTAGCCGTCGGCGTCCATGCGGCCGATGTCGCCCGAGTGCAGCCAGCCGCCGCGCAGCGCCTGCGCGCTGTCCTCGGGCCGGTTCCAGTAGCCCTTCATCACGCCGGGGCCGCGGATCACGATCTCGCCCCACTCGCCGCGCGGCAGCTCGCGGTCGGCCTCGTCGAAGATCGCGAGCTCGAAACCCTCCACCGCGCGCCCGACCGAGCCGAAACGGTGCTCGACCAGGTCGTTGTAGCAGGCGAACGGCGAGCACTCGGTCAGGCCGTAGCCCTCGTAGACGCGGCGCCCGAAGCGCTCGGTCCAGCGCCGCGAGATCTCCTCGGGCATCGTCGCCGCCGCCGACATCTCGTAGCGGATCGACGACAGGTCGTATTTCGACAGGTCCATCGACAGCAAGGCGATGAAGATCGTCGGCACGCCGAAGAACATCGTGATGCGCTCGCGCCCGATCGCCTCGAGCACCTGGTCGGGCACGAAGCGGCGGAACAGCGCCAGCGTCGCGCCGGCCAGCACGGCGGCGTTCATGATGTAGTTCTGGCCGTAGACGTGGAACAGCGGCAGGAACGCGGCCAGGCGGTCGTCGGGGCGGTAGCCCGAGCACTTCGCGGCCGTGGCGATGTTCGACGCGATGTTCGACTGCGTGAGCGTCACGCCCTTCGGGAAGCCGGTCGTCCCCGACGAATACAGCAACGAGGCGGGCGCGTCGGCGGCGCAATCGACGCCGGGCAGGCTCGCGTCGCGCCCCGCGCACCATTGGCCGAGCGTCGCGGCGCCGGCCGGCGCTTCGCCTTCGCAGATCACGACGTGCTCGAGGCCCGGGCAGCGCTCGCGCGGCACGAACTGGGCGAGCTCGCCGACAGTGAACACCACTTTCGAGCCCGAATCGCCGACCAGGTACTCGACCTCGGCCGTCCGGAAGATCGCGTTGATCGAGACCGTGATCGCGCCGATCTTCTGCGCCGCGTAGTACGCGACCAGGTACTCGGGGATGTTCGGCAGGAACAACGCAACGCGATCGCCCGCGGCGACCCCGTGCGCGCGCAGCGCGTGCGCCAGGCGCGACGCGGCCGCGTCGAGCTCGCC
>CALMSQ010000133.1:0-6031 GCA_937872345.1 uncultured Burkholderiales bacterium
CTCGTACTGCCGCGCATCGACGATGCTGCAGTAGTCGCGATCGGCGAGTCCCGCCGGGTGCATCGCGCGCGCGCGGGCGCGGGCGTGCTCGACGAACGCGTCGAGGCCCTCGCGCGGAACGAGCACGTAGTCGGGCGCGATGCAGGTCTGGCCGGCATTGAGCAGCTTGCCCGCCATGATCCGCGTCGCGGCGCGCTCGAGCGGATAGCCGGGTGCGACCACCGCCGGCGACTTGCCGCCGAGCTCCAGCGTCACCGGCGTGAGGTTGGCGCTGGCCGCCGCCATCACCTTCTGGCCGACCGAGGTCGAGCCGGTGAAGACGAGGTGGTCGAAGGGCAGCGCGGCGAACGCCGCCGCCACGTCGGCGCCGCCAGTGATCACGGCGACTTCTTCGGGCGCAAACGCCTGGCCGACCAGCCGCTGCAGCAGCGCCGAAAAGGCCGGCGTGTACTCGGACATCTTGATCATCGCGCGGTTGCCGGCCGCCAGCGCGCCGGCCAGCGGCCCCACGGCCAGGTACAGCGGATAGTTCCACGGCACGATGATCCCGACGACGCCCACCGGCCGCGGCATGATCCAGGCACGCGCCGGCAGGAACCACTTCGAGACCCAGGCGCCGCGCGGCTTCATCCAGCGGCGCCCGCCCCGCTGCGCGGCGCGGATCTCGGCGATCGAAGGGAACAACTCGGCGACTTGCGTTTCGACGCGGGGGCGGCCGCCGAAGTCGGCGTCGATCGCCTCCTCGATGGCGGCTTCGTTGTCGACCAGCAGCCTGCGCAGGCGCTCGAGCCGGTCGCGTCGCACCTCCCATTCGGGAAAGGGCGCCAGGCGATGGGCGCCGCGCTGCATTTCGAGAAGGGTGCGGGGGTCGGGTGTTCCGTCGTCGGGCTTCATGGGGTTCGTCCGGTGCGCTCGGGCGTGGGTCGTTGGGCAGAGCATAGAACGCGCCGGTCGAGGCCGGGCTCGAATCGGTCGCCGACCTGACGTATGCTGACGACGCAATGCCTCGGATGGCGCTCGAGCCGCGGGGTTCGGCGCTGCCGATGACCGTGTTCGGCGCCGCGTCGATTCCGCACGCCGACCCCGGCACCGTGCTCACGAACGACCCGTCCGGCAAGGCGCCCGGCCCGGATTTTTTCGCGCTGGGCGGCGCGCTCGCCGATCGGGCCGCAGGGGTTCCCCCGCGCGGCGCGATCTCCTTTTCGGAGGCGGCCGATCGCTTCGCGGCGTCGTCATCGAGACTTCATCGCCGCGCAACCGCAGCGTCATCGCCGGTTCCTAGCATGGGGCGGTCCGAACCACCCCACCCCCAGGAGCAGGAACCCATGACGCACGATCACGACGATCTCCCGGTCAACCCGTCCGCGAACCCCAGCCTCGAACAGGTGGTCGGCCGCGCGATTTCGCGCCGCGCGATCCTGAAATCGGGCCTCGGTGTCGCGACGCTGCCGTTCTTCGGTGCGCTGGCCGCATGCGGCGGCGGCGGTGCCGAGGGCGCCGGGGTTGCCACGGTCGTCGAGGAGTACAAGCCGCTCGGCAACGCATTCACGCCGGTCGCCGCGTGGACCGGGGACTCGATCGTCGTCGCCGACGGCTACGTCGCCGACGTGCTCTACCGCTGGGGCGATCCGCTGACGAATGCGGTCGCGCACGAGTGGCGCGGCGATGCGTCGGAGACCTGGGTCGAGCAGGAGAACCAGGCCGGCGACAACCACGACGGCATCTCGTTCTTTCCGCTCGCGGGCAACGGCCGGAACGCCTCGGAGTCCGGCCTGCTGGCGATGAACCACGAGTACGTGAACTACGAGTACTTCTTCGCGCCGGGTAACGACGCAGCCGACTGGCTGGCGCCGTGGACCGCGGAGAAGGCGAAGAAGGCGCTCGCCGCCCACGGCGTTTCGGTGGTCGAGGTACGCCGCAATGCCGACGGCAGCTGGTCCACGGTGCGCGGATCGAGCTACAACCGCCGCATCACCGGCTATACGCCGATCGAGTTGAGCGGGCCGGCGGCGGGCGCGCCCACGCTGCGCACCGCCGCAGACGCCTCCGGCACCCGCGTGCTGGGCACGCTGAACAACTGCGCCAACGGCAAGACGCCGTGGGGTACCTACCTGACCTGCGAGGAGAACTTCAACGGCTACTTCGGCTCGACCGACCCGGCGTACGCGCGCAGCGCGCTCGACGCCCGCTACGGCGTCGGACTGGCCAGCGCCTACCGCTGGCACGAGGTCGACGAGCGCTTCGACATCAGCCGCAACCCGAACGAGCCGAATCGTTTCGGCTGGGTGGTCGAGATCGACCCGACCGACCCGGCGAGCAAGCCGAAGAAGCGCACCGCGCTCGGCCGGATGAAGCACGAGAACGCAGAAGTCCTCGTCGCGAAGGACGGGCGCGTCGTCGTGTACATGGGTGACGACCAGGCCTACGAGTACATCTACAAGTTCGTCTCGGAAGGGCGCTTCGACGCGCGCAACCCGGCTGCCAACCGCGACCTGCTCGACCGCGGCACGCTGTACGTCGCGAAGTTCGCCAACGGGGCCGTCGACGGCGACCTGAAGGGCATCGGCGAATGGGTGCCGCTGGTCTACGGCCAGACGGTGAAGGGCGCAGCGTTCGCCAGCCAGGCCGACGTGCTCGTCAACGCGCGCGGCGCCGCCGACGAAGTCGGCGCGACGAAGATGGACCGCCCCGAGTGGATCGCCGCGAATCCCAAGCGCCCGGGCGAGGTCTACTGCACGCTGACCAACAACAGCTCGCGCAAGGCCGCCGAGATCGACGACGCGAACCCGCGCGCCGCCAACCGCTACGGCCAGATCATCCGCTGGGTCGAGCAGGGTGGCGACCCGACGGCCACCGCCTTCACCTGGGATCTGTTCCTCGTCGCCGGGAACCCGACCGTCTACACGGATCGCGCAGACCTGCGCTCCGGTTCCGCGCTGGTCACCGCGGCGAACACCTTCGACAGTCCCGACGGGCTGGCGTTCGACGTCGACGGTCGGCTATGGATCGAAACCGACGGCAGCTTCTCGAACACCGGCGACTACGCGGGACAGGGCAACAACCAGATGCTGGTGGCCGATCCGGACCGCGGCACGCTCGTCCGGTTCCTGGTCGGGCCGAGCGGCTGCGAGATCACCGGGCTGGCGTTCACGCCCGACATGCGCGCGATGTTCATCAACATCCAGCACCCGGGGGAGGTCGGCAATCACCCGAACGCGCCGAAGAAGGCCGACGGCTCGGTCTACGCCGCGAACGACGTCGCGCGCGAGCCGACGAGGTTCTCGCGCTGGCCGGATGGCGTTCCAGCCGGACGCCCGCCGTCGGCGACGGTGGTGGTGCGGCGTGCCCACGGGCGACGCATCGGCACCTGAGCCGGAACGTCGACCGCCCGGCGCGTCCGCGCCGCCTCAGTGCCTGGTCGCGCCGAGGACGTGCGCCGGCGCGTCGAAGGCGACGCTGCCGTCGACCGTGACGAAGCGCCCCATGGTGCGCTGCGCTTCGTCGACCAGGGCCGCGAGCTGATCGTCGTCGACGAGTGCCGAGTACGACCAGCCGCGCACGTCGGTGCGGATCCAGTCGGCGATCGACGCGAAGCGGGCGACGCCGGCGCGCGTCTCGATGCGCGCGTCGACGATGCCGGCGCGCCGGGCCAGCGACCCGAGTTCGCCGGCGTCGCCGAGCGAGAACGGTGCGCGCAGCGCGTCGGCGGCCCGCGTGCCGCAGGCTCGTTCGAGCAGTCGTACGAGTTCCGCGTATCCCGGAGCGCCGTCCAGCGCTCCCCAGACCGCGACGGCCAGCCGGCCGCCGGGCCGCAGCACGCGCATCATCTGCTCCAGGCCGCCGACACGGTCCTCGAAGAACATCAGGCCGAACTGGCACAGCACTGCGTCGAAGCTGGCGTCCTCGCAGGGCAGCGCCTCGGCGCGGCCGGCGCGCCAGTCGATCCCGGGCGCCATGCGCCGCGCGACCGCGAGCATCCCGTCGTTCGGGTCGACGCCGACGATTCCCCGTGCAGTCCCCAGGCGCTCGGCGGCGGCGCGCGCGAGCACGCCGGTGCCGCAGGCGACGTCGAGCAGCCGGGCGGTGTCCGAGTCGACGCGAGCGGCGTCGAGCAACGGGGCCGTCCACTGCCGGAACAGCGCCGGCACGAAGAACCGCTCGTAGGTTTCCGCGGCGTCGGCGCTCACCAGTCCCGCCAGCGTCCTGTTCATCGCATCCCTCCTCGCCGTGTGGCTGCCACGCTGCGTTCGATCCGCGATGCGCGGTGTCGGAGCGCGGCGCCGTCGGCGTATCATCGACCGCGTCATGCGCACGATCCATGACCGATCTTCCGGATCGCGTGTCCACTCGTCCGGGGTCGCGCGGGCGGCCGCGCGGGGACGCGAAGGCGGTGCGCGCCCGGGCGCCCGGGGCGTCGACGTGCTGTCCGAAGTCCTGGGCTCGCTGCGCCTGACCGGATCGATGTTCTTCCTGGTCGACGCCGCCGAGCCATGGGCGACGCGTGCGCCGCGCGCTGCCGAGTTCGTGCGAGGGGTGCTGCCCGCGTCGCGGCGCCTGGTGTCGTACCACGTGGTCACCGAGGGCGCCTGCTGGGCCGGGATCGACGGCGGCGCCGCCGAGCGCTTCGAGGCGGGCGACGTTTTCGTGGTGCCGCACGGCAACGCGTACTTCCTCGCCGGGCCCGGCCCCGCGCCGCGGCAGCGCGACGGGCCGCCAACGCACGCTTTCTTTCGCGAGATGGCCGCCGGTCGCCTCGAGCCGGTCGTCCGGACCGGTGGCAGCGGTCCTGGCACGACCCGCTTCCTCTGCGGCTTCCTGGGCTGCGACGCGCCTGCCTTCGAGCCGGTGCTCGGCGCACTGCCGACGATGATCCACCTGCGGCGCGAGGCCGCGGCGAACGACCGGATGGCCCACCTGATCGAGCTCGCGTTGCAGGAGTTGCGCGACCAGCGCGCGGGCGGCCGCGGCGTCCTGCTTCGGCTGAGCGAGCTGATGTTCATCGAGGTCGTGCGATGCGTCGTCGAGTCGGGCGTGGCGCCGCGTGACGGCTGGATGGCCGGCCTGCGCGACCCAGTGGCCGGGCGGGCGCTCGCGCTGCTGCACGCCGCGCCGGCGGCTTCGTGGACGCTCGGCCTTCTCGCGAGCAAGACGGCGGTCTCGCGTTCGGTGCTCGCGGAGCGCTTCGCGCGCGTGGTCGGGCAACCCCCGATGCGCTACCTTGCGCGCTGGCGGATGATGCTGGCCGCGCAGCGGCTCGCAGAAAGTCCGGTCTCCGTGAAGCGCGTCGCCGCCTCGGTCGGCTACGAATCGGAGGCCGCGTTCAGCCGCGCATTCACGAAGCACGCCGGTCTTTCGCCGGCGCTCTGGCGCAGGCAGGCGCGATCGAACGCGGACACGACGGAGGACTGAATGAGCTACCTGCTGGCGCTGGACCAGGGCACCTCGAGTTCGCGCAGCATCGTGTTCGACGCCGCGGGCCGCATCGTCTCGATGGCGCAGCGCGAGTTCAGGCAGATCTTCCCGCAGCCGGGCTGGGTCGAGCACGACCCGGTCGAGATCTGGACCACGCAGCTCGCGACTGCTCGCGAGGCGCTGGCTGCGGCGCGGATCGACGCGCGTGCGATCGCCGGCCTCGGCATCACCAACCAGCGCGAAACCACGGTGATCTGGGAGCGCGCGAGCGGCCGGCCGATCCACCACGCGATCGTCTGGCAGGACCGGCGCACCGAGCCGATCTGCCGGCAGCTGCGCGAGGCGGGGCTCGCGGCGATGGTCGCCGAACGCACCGGGCTGGTGATCGACGCGTACTTCTCCGGCACGAAGGTCCGCTGGCTGCTCGATCACGTGCCGGGCGCGCGCGAGGCCGCGCAGCGTGGCGAGCTCGCGTTCGGGACGATCGACAGCTGGCTTGCCTGGCAGCTCACCGGCGGGCGGCTGCACGTCACCGACGCGAGCAACGCGTCGCGCACGATGCTCTACGACATCCGCCGCGGGTGCTGGGACGACGAGCTGCTCGCCGCGCTCGACGTCC
>CALMSQ010000134.1:0-5582 GCA_937872345.1 uncultured Burkholderiales bacterium
CCGAGCGGCGTGTGCGTGAACGCGAACATCGCGACCATGCAGGCGAGGCACCAGGCCGCGATCAGGTAGTAGACCTGGATGCCCGGGCCGAAGGTGATCCCGAGGAACGGCTCGCCGACCACCCGGTTGCTCGAGATACCTCCCTCGCCGCCGAAGAAGCCGGGGAACATCAGCGAGGCTGCGAACACCATCTCCCCGATGCCCAGCGTGATCATCGCGAACGGGGTGCCGGCCTTCTTCGTGGTCACGTAGCCGAACACGACGCCGAACAGCGCGCCGAACACGCCGCCGACCAGCGGCACCAGCGAGACCGGCATCCACAGGTGTCCCTGGCCGATCCAGTTCAGCGCGTGGATGGCGAAGAACGCGCCGAGCCCCGAATAGACCGCGTGGCCGAACGACAGCATGCCGCCCTGCCCGAAAATCATGTTGTAGGACAGCGCGAAGATGATCATGATCCCCATCTGCGAGAGCAGTGTGATCGCGAAGCCGCTCGAGAACACGAGCGGCAGCAGCGCGAACACGACGGCCGTCGCGCCCCAGACGAGCCAGCGCCCGACGTCGATCGGCGCAAAGCGGATCGTCGTGCCCACGTCAGCCCTCGCGGGTGCCCATCAGGCCCTTGGGCCGGAAGATCAGGATCAGCACCAGCAGCAGGTACGGCAGCACCGGCGCGACCTGCGACAGCTTCAGCGACAACAGGCTGTAGAGCGGCGTGTCGGGGCCGGCCTGGAGCCCGATCGACTGCAGCAGCGAGAGCGGTGTCCAGTCGATGCCGATCGCGAAGGTCTGCATCAGGCCGATCAGCAACGATGCGATGAACGCGCCGCCCAGCGACCCCATCCCGCCGACGACGACGACGACGAAGATGATCGAGCCTACCAGCGCGGCCATCGACGGCTCGGTCACGTAGGCGTTGCCCCCGATGACGCCGGCCAGGCCGGCCAGCGCGGTGCCGCCGCCGAAGGTGAGCATGAACACGCGCGGGACGTTGTGGCCGAGCGCCTCGACCGTCTCGGGGTGGGTGAGCGCCGCCTGGATCACCAGCCCGATGCGCGTGCGCATGAGCATCAGCCAGATCGCGAACAGCATCAGCGCCGCGACCAGCATCATGAAGCCGCGATAGGCCGGAAAGTGGGTCGAATAGACGGTGAACAGCGAGCCGCCCAGCGCCGGCGGAACCTGGTACGGCACCGCCGCGCGCCCCCAGATGATCTGCACCAGCTCGACGACGATGTACGAGAGCCCGAACGTGAACAGCAGCTCGGGAACGTGCCCCCACTTGTGCACCCGGCGTAACCCGTAGCGCTCGACCACCGCGCCGATCGCGCCGACGACCAACGGAGCGACGACCAGCGCGATCCAGTAGCCGGTACCCGGCAGCCATTCGTCGAGCCAGGTGCTGATCTGGTAGGCCACGTACGCGCCGATCATGTAGAACGACGCGTGCGCGAAGTTCAGCACGCCCATCATGCTGAAGATCAGCGTGAGCCCGGAGGCGAGCATGAACAGCAGCAGCCCGTAGCTGATGCCGTTCAGCAGCGAAATGACGACGAATTCCAAGCGACGAGGATCGCTGCGCGCGGGCGCCCCGGACCGGCCGGCGCGCCCGCGTGACCGCCGCCTAGCGGGCGGCCGGGCGCTTCATCTGGCAGGAGGTCGGCTGCGACGCGACGTAGCTGTCGAGCGTCGCTTCGGTGCGCCAGCCGAAGCCGGTGTTCTCCTGGTCGAACTTCACCTTCTTGCCGTCGACCTTCTGCCACGACGCGATGTTGACCGCCTGCTGCAGCTGGTGGTCGGAGGCGCGCATCTCGACCTCGCCGTTGAGCGACTGGAACTTCAGGCCCTCCATCGCCAGCGCGACCTTCAGCGGATCGGTGGACTTCGCCTTCTTCATGCCTTCGGACAGCATCTTGAACGCGGTGTACGTGGCCATCGTGTAGTAGTCGTCGTTGAACTTCTTCTTGAAGTCCGTGACGATCGCCTGCTCCTTCGGCGGCAGGTCGTTCACGTTCCAGTAGGAGACCATTCGCACGTGGTCGACGCCCGACGCGCCCATCGCGGTCGGCACGCCCGTCGTACCGGCGTAGTAGGTGTAGAAGTTGGCCTTGAGGCCGGCATCGTTGGCGGCCTTGACCAGCAGCGCCAGGTCGGCACCCCAGTTGCCGGTGATGATCGTGTCGGCGCCGGCCGCCTTGATCTTGGCAACGTACGGCGCGAAGTCGCGGATCTGCGCGAGCGGGTGGCGGTCCTTGCCGACGATCTGCACGTCGGGACGCTTGCGCTTCAGGTATTCCTCGGCCGCCTTCTCGACGGAGTGGCCGAACGCGTAGTCCTGGTTGATCAGGTAGACCTTCTTGATCTCGGGGCGCTTGGCCATGTAGGAGGTCAGCGCCTCCATCTTCATGTCGGCGTTGATGTCGAGCCTGAAGTGCCAGAAGTTGCAGCGCTCGTTGGTGAGCGAGGGGTCGACCGCCGCGTAATTCAGGTAGACGATCTCCTTGCCCGGGTTGCGCTCGTTGTGCTTGGCCACGGCGTCGGCCAGCGCGATGGCCACGCCCGAGCCGTTGCCCTGCGCGATGTAGCGGATGCCCTGGTCGACGATCGACTTCAGCACCGTCAGGCTCTCCTGCGGGCTGAGCTTGTTGTCGAAGGTCACGACCTCGAACTTGACGTCGCCGGCCCACTTCTCCCGGTTGGCGATGTCGGCGGCGTACTGCCAGCTGCGCACCATGTTCTGGCCGACCGGCGCCATCATCCCGGACAGCGGGTCGATCCAGGCGACCTTTACGGTGCCCGACTGGGCGAAGGCTGCAGGGGACGCAAGGACGACGGCAGCGGCGAACGCGGCCGCCGCGGAACGGAATCCGGTCATGGGTGTCTCCTCGTTGTGGTCGGCCGTCCCCGATCGAATGCCGCTCGGGCCGCCGGGTGCCGGAGGATCATAACCGAACGGTTGGCCGCCGCAACGGGGGGAAATACCCCCCGGGCCGGCCGCCTCAGGCGCCAGGGAGCTTGTAGTCGCGGAACTGCTCGCGCAGCTTCGTCTTCAGGATCTTGCCGGTGGCCCCGAGCGGGATCGCGTCGACGAACTGGACGTCGTCGGGTGTCCACCACTTGGCGATCTTGCCCTCGTAGAACGCCAGCAACTGCTCCTTCGTGACCTCGGCGCCGGGCTTCTTCACGACGATCAGCAGCGGCCGCTCGTCCCACTTCGGGTGCGGCACGCCGATGACCGCCGCGTTGGCGACTGCCGGGTGCCCGATCGCCAGGTTCTCCAGGTCGATCGTGCTGATCCACTCGCCGCCGGACTTGATCACGTCCTTGCTGCGGTCGGTGATCTGCATGTAGCCGTCCGCATCGATCGTTGCCACGTCTCCGGTCGGAAACCACCCCCGGCCGTCGGCGTCGTACTTCAGCGGATCGCCGCCCTCGCCGCGGAAATACTCGCGGATCACCCACGGGCCGCGCACCAGCAGGTTGCCGAAGGTCTTGCCGTCCCAGGGAAGTTCGTTGCCCTCGTCGTCGACGATCTTCATGTCGACCCCGAAGATCACGTGGCCCTGCTTCTCGAGGATCTTCTGCTGGGCGGCCTCGGGCTGCTTCAGGTGCTTGTTCTGCAGCTTGCACAACGTGCCGAGCGGCGACATCTCGGTCATGCCCCAGGCGTGGATGACCTCTACGCCGTACTGTTCCTTGAACGTGCGGATCATCGCCGGCGGGCAGGCCGATCCGCCGATGACCGTGCGGGTGAGCGTGCTGAACTTCGCGCCGGCCTGCGCGACGTGCTGCAGCAGCCCGAGCCAGACGGTCGGCACGCCGGCCGAATAGGTCACGCCCTCGGCCTCGAACAGCTCGAACAGCGACTTGCCGTCGAGGTGCGCACCGGGGAACACGATCTTCGCGCCCACCAGCGGGCAGGTGTACGGCAGGCCCCACGCGTTGACGTGGAACATCGGCACCACCGGCAGGATGCAGTCGCGCGACGACGCGCCCATCGCGTCGGGCAGCGCGGCGGCATACGCGTGCAGGACGGTGGAGCGGTGCGTGTACATCGCCCCCTTCGGGTTGCCGGTCGTGCCCGACGTGTAGCACAGGCCGACGGCGCTGCGCTCGTCGATCTCGGGCCAGCGATAGCCTTCCGAGCCGGTCGCGAGCAGCTTCTCGTAGTTGACCAGGTTCGCGACCTTGCCCGAGGCCGGCTGGCGGTCCTCGTCGATCATCGCGATCCAGCTCTTCACGTTCGGGCAGTGCGCGGCGATCGCCTCGACGATCGGCAGGAACGTGAGATCGAACGCCAGGTGGACGTCGCCCGCGTGATTGACGATCCAGGCGATCTGCTCCGGGTGCAGCCGCGGGTTGATCGTGTGGATCACGGCGCCCATGCCGCCGACCGCGTAATACAGCTCCATGTGGCGGTAGCCGTTCCATGCGAGCGTGGCGACCCGGTCGCCGATGCCCACGCCCTCGCGCGTCAGCGCGTCGGCGAGCCGCCGGGCGCGGCCCTCGCATTCGCGATAGGTGTAGCGATGGATGTCGCCCTCGACGCGGCGCGAGACGACCTCGGTGTCCCCGTAGTGGCGCGCGGCATGCTGCAGGATGCTCGAGACGAGCAGCGGCATGTCCATCATCAGTCCTTGCATGGGGTGTCTCCGGCGTTGTGGGCACGCGCGCGTGCGGATGGCGTGAATTCTAGCGAGTCCGACGGGGAGATGGCCTGCAAGCCCGGCGGCCAGCGCCTAGAATCCCGATTCGCCTCGACCCGGCGCCTCGCCACGAACCCCTGACGGCCCCTCTCAGTTGAACGCCCCTGCTCCTTCCGCCATCGAAGATGCGCTGCGTGCCGAGCCCGTGGCGTGGCCCGAGCTTCGGTTCGACAACAGCTACGCCCGGCTGCCGGCCGCGTTCCACACGCGCCTTGCCGCGGCGCCGCTGCCGGCCCCGCGGCTCGTCGCGGTCTCCCGGGCGGCGCTAGACCTGGCCGGAATCGATCCGGCGCGGGTGGGCACCCCGGACTTCGTGGACGTCTTCGCCGGCAACCGCGTACCGGTCGGCGCCGAGCCGCTGGCGGCCGTGTACTCCGGGCACCAGTTCGGCGTCTGGGCCGGGCAGCTCGGCGACGGCCGCGCGCTGCTGCTCGGCGAGCTCGCCGCCCCCGGGGGCAACCAGGAGATCCAGCTCAAGGGCTCGGGGCGAACGCCCTACTCGCGCGGCGCCGACGGCCGCGCGGTGCTGCGCTCGTCGATCCGCGAGTTCCTCTGCTCGGAGGCGATGGCGGGGCTGGGCATCCCGACCACGCGCGCGCTGGCGATCGTCGCCTCCGACCTGCCGGTGATCCGCGAGACGGTGGAGACCGCCGCGGTCGTCGCCCGGATGGCGCCCAGCTTCCTGAGGTTCGGATCGTTCGAGCACTTCTATGCGACGGGCCAGGTCGACGAACTGCGCCTGCTCGCCGACTACCTGATCGCGAAGTTCCGCCCCGAACTGGCCGGCGAGCCCGATCCGTACCTGGCGCTGCTGGGCGACGTCGTGCGGCGCACCGCGGCGCTCGTCGCGCGCTGGCAGTCGGTGGGGTTCTGCCA
>CALMSQ010000135.1:0-6265 GCA_937872345.1 uncultured Burkholderiales bacterium
GTCGCCGTACATGCGCCGCGCGGCCTCGGCGCCGTAGACCTCGACCGTGGCCGCGGTGAGCCGCGACGGGTCGATCATGTGCCGCGCTCCGCGCGGATGCACCGCGAGCCGCGCGTTCGGGAAGGCGGCCATCATCGTTCCGGCGCCGCCCGCGTGGTCGAGGTGAACGTGAGTGAGCATCACCCAGTCGACGTCCGCGGCGCCCAGGCCGCGCTCGGCCAGCGCCGCCATCACGTGCGGCAGCGAGTCGTTCGAGCCGGTGTCGACGATCGCCGCCCGTCCTCCCTCGACGACGAGGTGCACCGCGTCGAGCATCGGGCGCACGAAGGCCGAGTCGACGGCGGCGATGCCGTGGCCGTAGTCAATCGAACAACGCATCGAAACCTCCGGGCGGCTCGAAGCGGCTCTCGCGCACGACGAGCCGCGTCGGCCCCGGCATCGCACGCGCACGCACGCTGTGGCGCTCGTCGCCGGGGTAGACCAGGGTGCGCACGCCGTCGGCCTCGAACGACTCGGGCTCGATCACCGGCGGCGGGCGCCGCCGTGCTTCGTCGAGCACCGCGGCCGCGCTGTCGTGCCGACCCACCTGCGCGAGGCTCATGATCTGCGCGGGCGCGAGCACGATCTCGCGGTGGCGGTAGCGCTCGATCGCCTCGCGCGGCGTGAGCCACACGCTGTCGGTCGCCTCGTGGTCGTCGTGCCGCGCCTGCTGGCCGCCGGGCAGCGCGGCCACGAAAAAGCGCGCGTCGAAGCGCTTGTTCATCATCGCGGGCACCTTCGGCGTGATCCAGCGCGTGAACGGCACCAGTGCGTCGGTGGCGAGCTCCAGGCCGAGTTCGGCGAGCATCGCGCCGAACGCGAGCCCTTCGCGCGCGCGGCGTGCTGCGCGCTCGGCCACGCCGGCGTCGGCGCCGCGCGCGAGCAGCACGCTGGCTTCCTCGAACGTCTCGCGGCATGCCGCGACGAAGAAGCCGGCTGCGACCCGCGCTTCGAGCTCGGGCTCGCCGAGCCGCGCGCGCAGCGACTCGGCCGGCGCGCCAGCACGACCGATCAGCGCTTCGCCGCTGTCGTCGTCGTCGAGCTTGCCGCCCGGAAAGACGTAGGCGCCCCCCAGCACGTCGGAGCTGCCGTGCCGGCGCAACATCAGCACTTCGGGCCCGCGAGCGCCGTCGCGCAGCAGCACGACGGTGGCCGCGGGTCGCGGGGGCGTGAGGACGGGTCGGAAAAACGGTTCCATGGGCGACCCGCATTCTGCCTGATCGGACAAGCCGACGATCGTGGGCTATCATTCGTCCTGGAACACCGACCATGCACGCGATGCCTTTCAACCGCCAGCGCCGATGCGCCGCCGCCCTGCCGGGCGCGGGGCGTTCGCGCGCGCGCATCGCGCCGCCGGGACGCCAGTTCGAGGCCGCCAGCCGCTCCGGCTCGCCGGCCTTCGATCTCTGAGCCCGGCGATCTTCCGCACGACCTTACCCGCCCCCACCTGATCGCCGGGCCCTCACCAGGGGCCGCATTGCGCTGCGCGCCGCCGGCGCGCACACAGGAATTGCCATGAACCGTACCGCTCTCGCCACCCGCGTGATGACCGAACTCGACCACGTGCGCATCGACCGCCTGCTCGCGCGCGCGCTGCGCGCGTCCGACGACGCGCTGCACGCGCTGCTCGACGACGCCGACATCGTGCCGCCGCGACAGGTCCCCGCCGACGTCGTCACCATGTACACCCAGGTGACCGTCGAGGACCCCGACGACGGAACCCGCCGCAAGCTCGCGGTCTGCTATCCGGAAGACGCCGACCCGGCCGCCGGGTTCGTATCGGTGCTCTCTCCGGTCGGCACCGCGCTGCTCGGCCGCCGCCGCGGCGATCTCGTCGAATGGACCACGCCGTCGGGCGCGACCCATCGACTGCGCATCGTCGAACTGCTGTTCCAGCCGGAGGCCAGCGGCGACTTCACGCTGTGAGGCGCGGCCAGACGAGCCCCCCGCGTCGTCCCCGGCGCCAGGGGCTCCGCTTCGTGAGCGGCGCACGCGTCAACGGCCGAGCGCACGCATCACCGCGCCGGTGCGGTTCTCGACGCCGAGCCTGCGGTACATGTTCTGCAGGTGCTTGCCCACTGTGCGCCGGCTCACCCCGAGCAACTGCGCGATGCACTCGTCGGTCTTGCCGGCGGCGATCCAGCCGAGGATCTCGGTCTGCCGCGGCGTGAGTCGCGGCGGCGGCGCGATCGCGCGGCTTCCCGAACCGTCGCGCTCGATCAGCACCGTGCAGCCCGACGGACACGAGCGCGGCAGGCAGTGCAGCACGAGGCGCGCGCCACCCGATTCGTCGACCAGCGACGCGCTGCGGCGCTCTTCGCCACAGGCAGCCGCCTCGCTCACCTGCGCGCGCAGCCACTGCAGCACCGGCGCCGGCAACACGGGCCCCAGTCGCGGCGACGAATGACGACGCGCGATCTCCGCGAGCCACGCGAGCGCCGGGCCCGACGCGTCGACGATACCGAAGTCGCGGTCGAGCGTGATGGCGGCGATCCGGCCGTCGCCGGCGATGCCGTGCAGCAGGCTGGTCGCGCATTCGGAACACGCATTCGCCACGGCCTGCCGGTAGAGCGCCACGACCTGCGGGCGTAGCGTTTCGAGCAGGCCGAGCTCGTCGTCGGAGAAATCGCGGCCGGCACGGTTCAGCACGATGCCCGACAGCCGGCCCGGCTCCCAGGCGAGCGGCAGCAGCAGCACGCGGTCCAGGCCCAGCGGCGCGTAGTACACGCCGAAGAGCTCGCTGCGCCGTAAGTCCGTGTCCGCGATGCAGTCGGACAGCCGGATCGCCCGCGAATGCGGGTGCCGCAGATGGTGCCGCACGAGCGGATGGCTGCCCAGGAGCCGGTCGAAGGCTTCGGGGTCGAACCGCCCGGGCGGCCCGGACGGCTGCGCCGACAGGAAGCGCCGCCCGGCCGCGAGGTCGCAGACGCTGAGCGTGGTGAACTCCGAGCGCACGATTCGCGCGATCGCGCGCAGCAACCCGGACACCTGCTGCGAAGAGGGGCGCACACCTTCCCCGACGGTCCCGAGGAGCCGGGACGCGCGAGCGAGCTCACCCGGGCGCGGCTGTCTCACGATGCGCTCCGCGAGGCGGCGCCTACGCAAGGATGCGTATTTACCCCTGGCCGGCAGAAGCGGAAATTATCCGCGCCCGTGCCCGCGCGCGCCATCCGCGGCGCAGCGAACGGATCGATCCGGAGCGTGCGACCCGAGGAGGCGACCATGGCTGTCGATGAAGCGAAACTGAACGCCCTGGTGGGCAGGATCGTCGAGGAGTTCGGCGCGATCGCGAACGCGCCGCTGGTGGTGTTGGGCGACCGGCTCGGCCTGTTCAGGAAGATGGCCGGCGCCGGACCGATGGACGCCGAGGCGGTGTCCGAGGCCAGCGGCGTGCGCCTGCGCTATGCGCAGGAGTGGCTCAACGCGATGGCCGCGAGCGGCTACGTCGACTACGACGCACAGACCGACCGCTACCGCCTGTCCGACGAGGCGGCGATGGTGTTCGTCGACGAGGACAGCCCGGCGTTCCTCGCCGGGGGGTTCGAGGTGCTGGGCGCGCTGTACCAGGATCTCGACAAGGTCCAGCGCGCATTCACCACCGGAACCGGGCTGGGCTGGCACGAGCACCACCCGATGCTGTTCTCGGGCACCGAGCGCTTCTTCCGCGCCGGCTACAACACGCATCTGGTGCCCGAGTGGATCCCGGCGCTCGACGGCGTCGACGCGAAGTTGCGCAAGGGCGCGCGGGTCGCCGACGTCGGCTGCGGCTTCGGCGCCTCGACGATCGTGATGGCACAGGCCTATCCGGCCTCGCGCTTCGTCGGCTTCGACTACCACCCGCTGTCGATCGAGACCGCCCGCCGCAAGGCGGCCGAGGCCGGCGTCGCGGACCGCGTCGAGTTCCAGGTCGCCGGGGCCAAGGACTATCCCGGGACCGGCTACGACATGGTGACTTTCTTCGACTGCCTGCACGACATGGGCGATCCGGTCGGCGCCGGCCGGCACGTGCGCGAGACGCTCGCACCCGACGGATCGTGGATGCTGGTCGAACCGTTCGCCGGCGACACGGTTGCCGAGAACCTCAACCCGGTGGGCCGCGTCTACTACGCGGCTTCCACGATGGTGTGCACGCCGTGCTCGCTGTCGCAGGAGGTCGGCCTGGGGCTGGGCGCGCAGGCCGGCGAGCGCCGTTTGCGCAAGGTCGCCGAGGAGGCGGGATTCGGGCGCTTCCGTCGCGCGACGCAGACGCCGTTCAACCTGATCTTCGAAGCCCGCGCCTGAGCGGGGGTTCGGCCAGCGGCCGGCCCCTGCGGCCGCGCCGCTTCTCGCCCTCCTCGACCGTCCGCTGGGCCGTGGCGCCCCGGCGCCCGATGGCACGAAACGTGCGTATCGGATGACGGCCCCACCCAGATCCCGAGGAGGAGACACATGGCCCACATCGTCATCGTCGGCGCGAGCACCGGCGGCATGCCCGCCGCCTACGAGATCCGCAACACGCTCGGCTCCGGGCACCGGATCACGGTCGTCAATCCGTCCGAGACCTTCAGCTTCGTCCCGTCGAACCCGTGGATCGCGGTGGGCTGGCGCAAGCGCAGCGACACATGCTTTCCGATCGCGCCGTACCTGAAGAAGCGCGACATCGACTTCATCGCCCAGGCGGTCACCGAGATCCAGCCCGATGCGAACAAGGTCGTGCTGGCCGACGGGCAGCAGCTGTCCTACGACTACCTGGTGATCGCCACCGGCCCGAAGCTCGCGTTCGACGAGATCGAAGGCTTCGGCCCCGAAGGCCACACCGAGTCGATCTGCACGATCGACCACGCCGAGAAGGCCTATGGAAACTGGCAGCGATTCGTCGCCGACCCGGGCCCGATCGTGGTGGGCGCGACGCAGGGCGCCTCGTGCTTCGGCCCGGCCTACGAGTTCGCGTTCATCATGGATGCCGACCTGCGCAAGCGGCGCCTGCGCAGCAAGGTGCCGATGACCTTCGTGACCTCCGAGCCCTACATCGGCCACCTCGGCCTGGGCGGGGTCGGCGACTCGAAGACGATGCTCGAGTCGGAGCTGCGCCAGCACCACGTCAAGTGGATCTGCAATGCCAAGGTGATGCGCGTCGAGCCCGGCAAAATGATCGTCGCGGAGCACAACGAAAAGGGCGAGGTCGTCAAGGAGCACGAGCTTCCGTTCAAGTACTCGATGATGATCCCGGCGTTCAAGGGCGTCGACGCGGTCATGAAGGTCGGCGACAAGCTGGTCAACCCGCGCGGCTTCGTGAAGGTCGACGAGTTCCAGCGCAACCCGGCGTGGAAGAACATCTACTCGGTGGGCGTGTGCATCGCGATCCCGCCGGTCGAGGCGACGCCGGTGCCGACCGGCACGCCGAAGACCGGCTACATGATCGAGTCGATGGTGACCGCGGTCGCGCACAACATCCGCGACGACATCGCCGGCAAGCAGGTCTCGGAGAAAGGCACGTGGAACGCGATCTGCCTGGCCGACATGGGCGACACCGGCGTCGCGTTCGTCGCGATCCCGCAGATCCCGCCGCGCAACGTGGCCTGGATGAAGAAAGGCAAGTGGGTGCACCTGGGCAAGGTCGCGTTCGAGAAGTACTTCCTGCGCAAGATGAAGAAGGGGTCGTCCGACCCGATCTACGAGAAGTACGTGCTCAAGGCGCTGGGCATCACCCGGCTGCAGGACGAGTCGAAGCCGAAGGCAGGCTGAGGCCCCGCCCGCCGCGGCCGCGGGGGCCACGCCCGCCCGCCGGCCGCCGCCGGGCACCGGCGTGTCATGACAAAGCCGGTACACTGTCATGACACGTCATGTCCGACGGCGGTCCGGAGGCGCGCATGGCAGCCGACTCGAAGCCCAGCTGCGAGCAGATCATCGACATCATGGTCGATCCCTTCGTGGTGATCGACCGCGACTACCGCATCGTCGCGGCGAACCGCGCCTACCGCGAGCGCTACGGCGTGGAGCCCGGCGGCGTGGTCGGCCGGCTCTGCCACGAGGTCTCGCACCACTCGGAGGTGCCATGCAGCCGCAATGGCGAGCACTGCCCGCTCGAGGAGGTGTTCGAGCGCAAGCAGGCCACGCAGGTCATGCACGTGCACTTCGACCGCGACGGCGGCGAAGAGTACGTGCAGCTGCACTCCAGCCCGCTGCTGGGCGACGACGGCGAGGTGCGCTACATCGGCGAGACGATCTTCCGCGTGGCGAGCGCGCA
>CALMSQ010000136.1:0-2967 GCA_937872345.1 uncultured Burkholderiales bacterium
AGTCGCGGATACGAAGGATCGATCGGCGTGTTGCCGTCCTTGCCGTGGCAGGCGGCGCAGACCTGCTCGGCCTTTTCCTTGCCCTTGGCGATGTCCGCGGCGTGCGCGCCGGTTGCGGCAAGCAGCGCGACGGCGCCGATCAGGGTGCCGATGCGGCGGGCGCGGGAATGCTGGTCGTTGCTCATCGTCGTGTCACTTGGTGCCGTAGTACGCCGCGAGATCGGCGATGTCCTGGTCGCTGAGGCTCGCCGCGATGCCGCGCATCGTCGGATGGCTGCGGTCGCCCTTGCGGTAGGCCTGCAGCGCCGACTCGATGTACTTCGCGCTCTGCCCCTTGATCATCGGCACCTGGTAGACCGTGGGGAACGAGGCCTTGTAGCCGGGGATGCCATGGCAGCCGATGCACATCGAGTTCTTCGTCTTGCCGGCCTCGGCGTTGCCCTCGGCCGCGGCCGCATAGGGCATGAGCGCGGCAGCGAGGCCGGCAGCGATCAGGATTTTCATGGACATGTCTGTTCCGGGCACCCGAAGTCTTTGATCCGTGCAAAAGAAACGCGGATTCTATCGGAGGGGTCGCGGGTACGTCCAGAGAAGGGGCACGGACCCGGAGCGCGCCGGTGCCTTCCCGTATACTCGAGACGCCCCCAACCCGAAATCCGGACGAACCCGACATCATGCGCTTCCAGGGCACCGATTCCTACGTCGCGACCGACGACCTGAAGCTCGCGGTCAACGCTGCGATCCAGTTGCAGCGGCCGCTGCTGATCAAGGGCGAGCCGGGCACGGGCAAGACGATGCTGGCCGAGGAGGTCGCGCGCGCGCTCGACATGCCCTTGCTGCAGTGGCACATCAAGTCGACGACCAAGGCCCAGCAGGGCCTGTACGAATACGACGCAGTGTCGCGGCTGCGCGACTCGCAGCTCGGCGACGAGCGCGTCAAGGACATCCACAATTACATCGTCAAGGGCGTGCTCTGGCAGGCCTTCGACTCCGATCGCCCGGTCGTGCTGCTGATCGACGAGATCGACAAGGCGGACATCGAGTTCCCCAACGACCTGCTGCGCGAGCTCGACCGGATGGAGTTCTTCGTCTACGAGACGCGCCAGTTGATCCGTGCCCGCCACCGCCCGGTCGTGATGATCACGTCGAACAACGAGAAGGAGCTGCCCGACGCGTTCCTGCGCCGCTGCTTCTTCCACTACATCAAGTTCCCCGACAAGGAGACGATGCAGGCGATCGTCGACGTCCATTTCCCGAACCTGAAGAAGGCGCTGCTCAAGGAAGCGCTCGAAGCCTTCTTCCAGATCCGCGAACTGCCGGGACTGAAGAAGAAGCCGTCGACGTCCGAGCTGCTCGACTGGCTCAAGTTGCTGGTCGCCGAGGACATTCCGCCCGAGGCGCTGCGCTCGCAGGACAACAAGAGCGTGATCCCGCCGCTGCACGGCGCGCTGCTCAAGAACGAGCAGGACGTCCACCTGTTCGAGCGCCTGATCTTCATGGCGCGGCACAACCGCTGAAGCCCCGCGCGATGGCCTGGCTCGAGCCCGTCACGCTGGAAGGCGAACACGCCGCGCTCGAGCCGCTCGTTGCCGGGCACGAGGCCGAACTGGCCGCAGCGTGCGCCGATGGCCGGCTCTGGGAACTCTGGTACACCACCGTGCCGCGCCCCGAGGCGATGGGCGCCGAGATCGCCCGGCGGCTCGCGCTGCAGCAGGCGGGCACGATGCTGCCGTTCACGGTGCGCCACAGGGCGAGCGGGCGCATCGTCGGGATGACCACGTACATGCACGCCGACGCGGCGAACCGCCGGGTCGAGATCGGCTCGACCTGGTGCGCGGCCTCTGTTCAACGCACGGCGCTGAACACCGAGTGCAAGGCGATGCTGCTGCGCCATGCGTTCGAGCAGCTGCACTGCATCGCGGTCGAATTCCGCACCCACTTCATGAACCAGCAGAGCCGGCAGGCGATCGAGCGGCTCGGCGCGCGCCTCGACGGCGTGTTGCGCAGCCACATGCGCATGCCCAACGGCACGCTGCGCGACACGGCGGTCTACAGCATCACCGCCGCGGAGTGGCCGGCGGTGCGCGCCAACCTCGACTGGATGCTGCGCCGGCCGCGGGCGTCGGCGCCGGCGCCGCTCTGAGGCGAGGACACCATGCTGATCGACTTCTTCCTGCACCTGCGTCACGCCAAGCTGCCGGTCTCGATCAAGGAGTACCTGCTGCTGCTCGAGGCGATGCGCGAGCACGTGATCGGCCCGTCGATCGACGACTTCTACTATCTGTCGCGCGCGACGCTGGTCAAGGACGAACGCAACTTCGACAAGTTCGACAAGGCCTTCGCCGCGTACTTCAAGGGCGTGCAGGCCATTCCCGGCATCGACATCGACCTGCCGCTCGAGTGGCTCAAGCGCCAGTTCCAGCGCGAGTTCACCGCCGAGGAGAAGGCGGCGATCGAGGCAATGGGCGGGCTGGACAAGCTGATGGAGCGGCTACGCGAACTGCTCGAGGAACAGAAGGAGCGCCACCAGGGCGGATCGAAATGGATCGGCACCAACGGCACGTCGCCGTTCGGCAACGGCGGCTACAACCCCGAAGGCATCCGCATCGGCGGCCCGTCGGCCGGCAACCGCACGGCGGTCAAGGTCTGGGAGCAACGCGCGTACCGGGACTACGACGACCAGGTGGAGCTTGGCACGCGCAACATCAAGGTTGCCCTGCGGCGGCTGCGAAAGTTCGCCCGGGAAGGCGCCGAGGAGGAACTCGACCTCGACGACACCATCGCGTCGACCGCCCGCAACGCGGGCTACCTCGACATCCGCATGGTTCCCGAGCGTCACAACACGATCAAGGTGCTGATGCTGCTCGACGTCGGCGGCACGATGGACGACCACATCAAGCAGACCGAGGAACTGTTCTCGGCGGCCAAGAGCGAGTTCAAGCACCTCGAGTTCTACTACTTCCACAA
>CALMSQ010000137.1:0-7588 GCA_937872345.1 uncultured Burkholderiales bacterium
TTCGCGCACGGCAGCGGCAGCAGCCGGCTCTCGCCGCGCAACACCTACGTGGCCGAGGTGCTGCAGCGCGCGGGCATCGCGACGCTGTTGTTCGACCTGCTCACGCCCGACGAGGACCGCGACCGTTCGGTGCGCTTCGACATCGCGCTGCTCACCTCGCGGTTGCTGCTCGCCGCCGACTGGATCGAAGGCCGTCCCGAGCTTCGCTCGCTGCCGCTCGGCTACTTCGGCGCGAGCACCGGCGCGGCGGCGGCGCTCGAGGCGGCTGCGCAGCAGGGCGGGCGCATCACGGCCGTGGTGTCGCGCGGCGGCCGGCCGGATCTCGCCGGGCCGGGCCTGCTCGAGGCCGTGAGCGCGCCGACGCTGCTGATCGTCGGCGGCGACGACGACGTGGTGATCGAGCTCAACCGGAAGGCCATGACACGGATGCGCTGCGAGACGAAGCTCGTGATCGTGCCCGGCGCGACGCACCTGTTCGAGGAGCCGGGTACCCTCGAGCAGGTCGCGCGTCATGCCGCCGACTGGTTCGGCAGCCGGATGGGCTGACGCTCAGGGCGCCGGATCGCGGCGGCAGGCGCCGGCCTCGACCAGCGGAAGCAGCGCGGGCGTCAGCGCCTTGAGCAGCTGGGTCGGCAGCGCGCTGGTGAACTTGTAGTCCGCCGCGTACGGCTCGCTGACGTAGGCCATGATCGTACCGAACCAGCGCTCGCCGATCAGGAACACGAAGGTCGCGGTGCGGTTCACCACGCGCGACGACAGCAACTGGCCGCCGCGCCCGTAGACGTCGAAGCGATGATCGCCGGTGCCGGTCTTGCCGC
This sequence comes from uncultured Burkholderiales bacterium, assembly GCA_937872345.1. Taxonomy (GTDB): domain Bacteria; phylum Pseudomonadota; class Gammaproteobacteria; order Burkholderiales; family Burkholderiaceae_E; genus Zeimonas. The sequence goes on from CALMSQ010000137.1 coordinate 819, forward strand.
CGATGGCGATCGCGGAACCGCCCTCGGGCGTCAACGCGCCCTTGAGCCGCCGCGCGGTGCCGTCCTCGACGACGTCGATCAGCGCGCGCCGCACGACGTCGGCGAGCTCTTCGGGCAGCAGCCGCTCGCCCTGGGCCGGGCGCGACGCGAGATGCGTCTCGTAAGGCGTGTCGCGCGCGAACACCAGCGTCCCGATTCGCGAAGTCGGCAGGCGCACGCCGCGGTTGACGATGATGCCCATCAGCTCGGCGAGCGCCGCGGGGCGGTCGCCCGACGCGCCGATCGAGGTCGCGTACGAAGGGGTCAGCGATTCGAACGGGTAGCCGAGCCGCCGCCACGCGCGGTGGACCTCCTGGAACGCCTCGATCTCGAGCAGGCTGCGGATGCGCTGGTCCTGCGCGTCCTTGTTGCGCGTGCGGAAGAGCCAGGCGTAGACCTCCTGCCTTTGCGGCTCGCTGGCCGACAACGCGTCCGACAGCGTGGCGCCGGGCCTGGCGCGCAGGAAGCCCACGAGCCACAGTTCGAGCGGGTGCACCCCCGCGACGTAGCCGCGATCGGCCAGCGACATCCGGTCCGCGGCATAGCGTTCGTGCAGCGACTCGACGGTCTGTCCGGTGATCGTGCTGCCTGGAAGTCGCCGTTCGAGGAATGCAGCCAGCGCGGCGGCGTCGCCGGCCGGCTCCAGGCCGTAGAAGATGCTGGCGAGCCGCGCCGGCGTCGGGCGCACGCTCTGCATCAGCAGCTCCTCGGCCGCCTCGGCGGACTTCCCCTGGTACTTGCGATAGAAGCGCGCGAGAAAGCGGCTGCCCTCGCGGTCGGCGAAGCGGGACAGGTATTCGCGCCGAAGCGGGTCGGAGGCGTCCTCGAGCAGCGTCGCGCTCGAGGCGGGCGCGTTGAACATGTAGTGGTGGGCGACGTCGCGCATCATCCGGATGAACACCAGGTTCACCGAGTTCCTGAGCGCCTCGCGCACCGTCATCACCCGGCCGTTGTCGCGCGGGTCGAAGTTCTCGAAGTGGTGCAGGCCGCCGCCGGTGAAGAACCCCTCGGACGGATCGGCCGAATAGCGCCGCTGCATCGCCGCTTCGAGCATCGCGCCGAGCCCGCGGTCGGTGGCCTGCGCCAGGTACTCCTTCGCCCAGCGGGCGAGGGCGTCGCGCTGGGCGACGCGCACCGACGCGAGCTCGTCGCGCGGGAGCCCGGCCCAGCGCTCGTGCAGCGCCGCGACGATCTCCAGGTAGGTGACCAGCGTGCGCAGCTTCGCGGTCGAGCCCAGGTCGAGTCGCGCGCCTTCGTTGATGTCCAGCGGCTGGTCGTGGTTGTCGGTCTGCACGCGCAGCAGGTTCGCGCCGCCCGCGCGCTCGAACAGCGTGAAGCTGACGGTGAGCCGGCCCGGGTCGTCGCCCTCGCGCAGCAGGCGGAACCCGTAGAGGCCGGCGGCCCTGGCGCCTTCGGGATCGGCCAGGCTGCGCAGCACCCGCGTGACCTCTTCCTGGGCCCTGCCGTCGAGCGTGCTCGCCGCGCTCAGGTCGAGGCGGTCGAGTTCGTAGGTGCGCGCAACGCCGAGCAGGCTGGCGAGTCGCGCACGCATCGCGGTGGACGCCTTTCGTTCGACGAACGAGACCGGCGGCATCTGCACGCGCTGCGCCTGCAGCGACAGGCGAAGCGGCAGCGCGGCATCGCGAAGGCGCGCGTCGATGACACCCGCGTCGGCGAGCAGCCGCAAGTGGGTGTCGGCGAGGTCGGCCAGCTCGGCCTCTCCGCCGCCGAGGTACCAGGCGGGCCGTCGCTGCGCAATCATCAGCGACAGCGCCTGCTTGAACGCGAGCGCCTTCGCCTGCAGCGCCTCGTCGGCCGCCTCGCCGTCGACGGCGGAGCCGAGCGCGCGGTTGACCTCGTCGAACTCGCGGCCGTACCAGGCCCAGAGCCCGTCGCCGATGCCGTTGACTTCGCCGAAACCGGTGCGCGCGGCCAGCGGCACCGTGTTCAGGTAGTCGACGACGATCCGGCGACGGCGCGCGGTCGTGTCCGGTCCGTCGAGGTAGGCGCGCAGCGAAGCCGAGGCCATCTGCCGCAGCTTCTCCTTGCCCGACGCGGTGCGGCCCTCGGGCGAATGCCGGTATTTCTCGATCTGCGTGGCGAGCGTGCTGCCGCCGTGCGCCGGATGCGCGTCGTCGATCAGGTGCCAGAGCTGGTCGAAGGTTGCGAGCGCCAGCCGGTCCCATTCGACGGCCGGGTTGCGCGACGGGTGCTCGGGGTCGAGCAGCTCGCGGTTCTCGATGAACAGCAGCGCCTGCACCAGCAGCGGGGGCACCGCGTCGAAATCCGCATAGGTGCGCTGCGGAAAGCGCGCGGCGAAGACGGTCTCGTCGCGGCAATCGCGCAGCTCGAGCCCGGCCTGGCTCTTCTCGTCGTAGGTCGCGAACAGGCCGCGGTCGACGAGCTCGATCATTCGCGGCGACATTCGCGCCTGCGCGGTGACCTCGAAGCCCTGCTGCGTGAGCCGCTCGATCGACCTGGGCAGCTGGTGGTAGCCGAGCCGCTCGTCGTAGGGGCCCGGCCCCGGGAAGCGGATCGAACTGCTCGGGCCGGGCTCGACCTCGAACCGCGCCTCGCGCGCGAGGTCGCCGATCCACTCGGCCTGCAGGCGCGACGTGCGGATCTCGACGGCGACCCACCAGATCGCCGCGCCGAGCGCGGCAATCGGCAGCGCCCACAGCAGGAGCCAGAAGACCCTTCGCCAGCGGCGACCGGGCGGGACGGGCGCTTCGGACAAGGGTCCGCCGACCTCAACGATGCCGCGAGGCGGCCTTCGTCTCGAGGGCCTTCAGCTCGAGGCGCCGACGGTGCAGCACCGGCTCGGTGTAGCCCGACGGCTGCTTCGTGCCCTCGAAAACGAGATCGCAGGCGGCCTTGAACGCCACGCCGTCGAAGCCCGGCGCCATCGGCCGATAGAGCGGATCGCCGGCGTTCTGGCGATCGACGACCGCGGCCATCCGCTTCATCACGTCCATCACGCGGTCCTTCGACACCACGCCGTGATGCAGCCAGTTGGCGATGTGCTGCGACGAGATCCGGCAGGTCGCGCGGTCTTCCATCAGGCCGACGTTGTTGATGTCGGGCACCTTCGAGCAGCCGACGCCCTGGTCGATCCAGCGGACCACGTAGCCGAGGATGCCCTGCGCGTTGTTCTCCAGTTCCGCGGTGATCTCGGCGTCCGACCAGTTCGGGGCCTTCGCCACCGGGATGGTCAGGATGTCGGCGAGCTTCGCGCGCCGCCCGCCGCGGGCGATCTCGGCCTGGCGGGCCAGCACGTCGACCTTGTGGTAGTGGGTCGCGTGCAGCGTCGCGGCCGTCGGGCTCGGCACCCACGCGCAATTGGCGCCCGCCTGCGGATGCGCGATCTTCTGCTCGAGCATCGCCGCCATCAGGTCGGGCATCGCCCACATCCCCTTGCCGATCTGCGCGCGGCCGGCCAGCCCGCAGGCCAGGCCGTTGTCGACGTTCCACAACTCGTAGGCGCTGATCCAGGGCTGCGACTTCATGTCGGCCTTGCGGATCATCGGGCCCGCTTCCATCGAAGTGTGGATCTCGTCGCCGGTGCGGTCGAGGAAGCCGGTGTTGATGAAGGCGACCCGGCGCTTCGCGGCGCGGATGCACTCCTTCAGGTTCACCGTCGTGCGCCGCTCCTCGTCCATGATGCCCAGCTTGACCGTGTCGGGCGCAAGCCCGAGCGCGCGCTCGACGTGCGTGAAGATCTCGTCGGCGAACGCGACCTCTTCGGGGCCGTGCATCTTGGGCTTCACGACATAGATCGAGCCGCGGGTCGAGTTGCGCGCGCCGCCCTGCTTGCGCAGGTCGTGCATCGCGATCAGCGCGGTGCACATCGCGTCGAGCAGCCCCTCGTAGGCCTCGTGCCCGTCGCGGTCGAGCACCGCCGGATTGGTCATCAGGTGGCCGACGTTGCGCACCAGCATCAGCGAGCGACCCTTGAGGGTCAGCGGCTTGCCGTCGGGGGCGACGTAGTCGCGGTCGGCATTGAGCTTGCGCTCGAAGCTGCCGCCGCCCTTGGCTACGGTTTCGACCAGGTCGCCGCGCATCAGGCCGAGCCAGTTGCGGTAGGCGAGCGCCTTGTCGTCGGCGTCGACGGCGGCCACCGAGTCCTCGCAGTCCATGATCGTCGTGATCGCGGCCTCCATCAGGACGTCGGCGACGCCGGCCCGGTCGGTCTTGCCGATCGCGTGCCCGCGGTCGATGCGGACCTCGACGTGCAGCCGGTTGTGCACCAGCAGGATCGCCGACGGTGCACCCGGCTCGCCGCGATGGCCCGCGAAGCGCGACGCGTCGGCCAGGCGCTTCTCGCCGCCGGCCGTGTCGGCGACGAGCGCGCCGCCGACGACGCGGTACGCGGTGACGTCGGCGTGGTGCGCGCCGGACAGCGGAGCGACCTCGTCCAGGAACGCCTTCGCCCACGCGATCACGCGCGCGCCGCGCACCGGATCGTAGCCGCCCGGTTGCGGCGCGTCGCCCATTGCGTCGGTGCCGTACAGTGCGTCGTACAGGCTGCCCCAGCGGGCGTTGGCCGCATTGAGCGCGTAGCGCGCGTTCATCACCGGCACCACGAGTTGCGGGCCGGGGATCACCGCGATCTCGGGATCGACGTTGGCAGTCTCGACCGCGAAATCGGGCCCTTCGGGCACGAGGTAGCCGATCTCCGACAGGAATGCGGTGTAGGCGGCCGCGTCGTGCGGCTTGCCGCGGCGCTCGCGATGCCATGCGTCGATGCTCGCCTGCAGCGCGTCGCGCCTGGCGAGCAGCGCGCGGTTCTTCGGCCCCTTGTCGTGCACGAGCTCCGACAGCCCCTTCCAGAACTGATCGGACGAGACGCCGGTGCCGGGCAGGGCCTCGCGTTCGATCATGTCGTAGAGGCTGCGGGCCACCTGCAGGCCGAATTTCTCGATGCGCTCGGTCATGGGATCGTCTCCGGGGAAGGTTGCAGTGATCTCGAAGGGTTCGCTCAATCGGGTCGGGTGGCGCACAGCGGCGGTCAGGGCCGGGCGACCGCCAACACGTCGGTGAGCAGGCTTCCGGTGTGGTCGGGCTCGGCGTCGAGCTGCTCGAGTGGTGCGCCGGCGCGATTGACCCAGAAGCTGGTATAGCCGTACCAGCGCGCGCCGATCGCATCCCAGCAGTTCGACGAGACGAACAGGATCTCGCGGGCGCGGCACCCGAACGCCGACGGCGCCAGCGCGTAGATCGGCGCGCAGGTCTTGAAGGTCTCGACGTCCTGCGAGGACAGCAGGTGCTCGAACAGACCGCTCATGCCGGCGCTGCGCACCGACACCTCGATCATCTCGCGATTGCCGTTGCTCAGGATGCCCAACGGCAGCCCGGCGGCCTTGAGCGCGCGCAGCGCCTGCAGGTTCTCCGGGAACGCCGACAGGCTGGCGTACTGGTTCATCAGCCGCACCTCGAGCTCGGGCGCCAGCCCCAGCGCCAGGCGGGCGGCGGCGAATCGCAGCGCGTCGCGGGTGACGTCCCAGAACGGCTTGTAGCGGCCGGACATCGCGCGCAGCCACGAGTATTCGAGCTGCTTCTGGCGCCACAGCTGCGACAGCGCGTCGCCCTTGCCCGGAAACAGCTGCTCGGCGAGACTGGCCACCGAGTGGACGTCGAACAGCGTGCCGTAGGCGTCGAAGACCACCGCCCGGATCGGGGCGGGCGAACTGGCTGCGCGGGGGCCTGGGATTCCCATGCACGATAGCTTAGCGGGTCGATTGATGCGAAAAAAGCACTGAATCCGGGAATGACCTTCGCTTTTTTGTCAAAGATTGGTCACGAACGAAGGCCTTCGCGGCGCGGCCAGAGGGCTTGAAATCGCTTGTCCCGGGCCCTAGATCAGCCGGCGTGGGCGCCAGGCCGCCGGGGTGCGGCGGCGGCGCCCGGTTCCATCGTCATGGAGGAGTGCGCGATGTACCGATCCCTGTTTCCCCGCGACCTGTTCGCGGAGATGGACCGCCTGCAGCGCGAGGTGCAGCAGGCATTCGACCTGTCCCCGAGCATTCGCGGCCTGGGCCGCGGCGGCTTTCCGGCGATGAACGTCGGCAGCACGCCCGGCTCGGTCGAGGTGTATGCCTTCGCCCCGGGGCTCGACCCGGCGAGCCTGGACGTGCAGATCGAGAAGGGCGTGCTGACCCTGGCCGGCGAGCGCAAGAGCGACCTGCCGGGTCGCGACGAGAAGGCCACCGTGCACATCGACGAGCGCTTCGCCGGCCGGTTCCGGCGCGTGGTGACGCTGCCCGACGACATCGACCCGAACGCGGTCGAGGCGCGCTACCGCGACGGCGTGCTGCACGTCAGCCTGAAGCGCGTCGAGGCCGCGCGGCCTCGTCGCATCGACATCCAGTGAACACGGAGGGCCAGGGCATGAGCGAAAGCACCGCAGTCGCCAGGAAGGGCGCCGATGCGCGCAGCGAAGCCACGCTGCTGCCGCCGGTCGACGTCGTCGAGGACGCGTCGGGCATCACCCTCTACGCCGACTTGCCCGGCGTGCCGAAGGACAAGCTGAGCCTGCAGGTCGAGGCCGGCACGCTGACGATCGAGGGCGAGGTCGCATTGCCGGTGCCGGAGGGCATGGAGGCGACGCACGCCGAGGTGAGCCTGCCGCGCTACCGCCGCGCGTTCACGCTGTCGAAGGAACTCGACGTCGACAAGGTGGCGGCCGAGCTGAACAACGGCGTGCTGAAGCTGCGCATCCCGAAGGCAGCGCA
>CALMSQ010000138.1:0-2535 GCA_937872345.1 uncultured Burkholderiales bacterium
ACGCCGACCACCAGCACCGAGTCGCCGGGCCTGACCTTCGCGCGATGGCGCGCCGCGCCGACGCCGGCCGGCACGCCGCAGGCCACGAGGCTGGCGAGGTCCAGCGGCAGGTCGCGGTCGATCGGCACGACCGAGGCCTGGTGCACGACCGTGTACTGCGCGAACGCGCCGATCATGCAGAACGCGCCGACGTCGCGCCCCGTCGCATCGCGCCGGCGAAAGGTGCCGTCGACCTGCGGGCCCAGCGTGATCCGCGGCCCGAGCACGCACAGGTGCTCGCGGCCGGCCCGGCACCAGCGGCAGGTGCCGCAGCCCGGAATGAAGGCCAGCACGACGTGATCGCCGGGGGCGACGCCGGCGACGCCCGGGCCGATCGCCTCGACGACGCCAGCGCCCTCGTGGCCGAGGACCATCGGGCTCATCGCGACGCGCCGCTCGCCCTGCATCACGTGCCAGTCGGTCCGGCACAGGCCGACGGCCTCGACGCGGACCAGCAACTCGCCCGCCTGCGGCGGATCGAGCTCGATCTCCTCGATCGACAGGGGATCGCCGGGACGGTGGAAGACGGCACTGCGCACGCGCATCGGGAATCCGGACTCCGCAGCTGAGGCGAGGCCCAAGGATCGGGCCGACCCGCGGGGCTGTCAACGCGCCGCGGCCGGATGCTAACGTGTCGCCACCCATGCGCGAGACGAACCCGACCCCCGAACGCCTGGCCGGATACGGGCTGCTGCTCGCCGGGATGGCGCTGGTCGGGCTCTACGTGGCGCTGGTCAAGCCGCTGGTCGCGGCGATGCCGGTGTTCCTGCTCGCGTGGCTGCGCTTCGGCATCGGCGCGGTGGCGATGCTGCCCTGGCTGCGCGCGACACCCGGCGACGCGCCGATCGACGCCCGGATCGCGCGGACGCTGTTCCTGCAGTCGCTGTTGGGGAATTTCCTGTTCTCGGTGTTCATGCTCTACGGCGTCTCGATGACGTCGGCGAGCGCGGCCGGCGTGGTCCTGGCGACGCTTCCGGCGGTCGTCGCGCTGTTCGCCTGGGTGTTCCTGCGCGAGACGATGACGCAGCGGTCGGCGCTCGCCGTGATGCTGGCCGCCGCCGGCATCGCCGTGCTGAGCGCCGGCGGCAACGCGACGTCGACGGCGGGGCCCGGCGAGCGCGCCTGGCTCGGCAACCTGCTGGTGTTCGCCTGCGTCGGCTGCGAAGCCGCCTACGTGATCCTCGGCAAGCGTCTGACCGCGTCGCTGTCACCGCAGCGGATCTCGGCGCTGATCAATGCCTGGGGCCTCGCGCTGACGACCCCGTTCGGCCTGTGGCAGGCGCGCGGATTCGATATCGGCGCACTCACGCCGGGCCTCTGGACGCTGCTCGTGTTCTACGCGCTGTCGGCGAGCATGTTCTCGACCTGGCTCTGGTTGAGCGGACTGCGGCGGGTGCCGGCGCAGCACAGCGGCGTGTTCACGGTCGCCTTGCCGGTCACCGCGAGCGCGACCGGCGTCGCATTTCTCGGCGAGCGATTCGGCGCGAGCGACGCGATCGCGTTCGCCTGCGCCGCGGCGGGCATCGCGCTCGTCGCGTGGCCGGCCCCGACCGGCGCGGGGCATCGATGAGCGCAGCGCCATCGGCACCGCGCGACGAGCGCGTCGACGCTCCGCAGCGGCCCGTCGACGCGTGGTGGAGCCGCGACGCGCAGGACCTGATGCGCGAACTCGGCGCGAGCGCGGGCGGGCTCTCGCAAGGCGAGGCCGAACGCCGCCTGCGCGTCCACGGCGCGAACACGGTCGAGGATGCGCCGGGGCTCACCGCGGTGCGGCTGCTGCTCCGGCAGGTCGCCAACCCGCTCGTGCTGATCCTGGTCTTCGGCGCGCTGATCTCGATGCTGGCGCACAGCTGGGCCGACGCCTCGATCGTGGTCGCGATCGTCGTGGGCAGCGCGGCGCTCGGCTTCGTCCAGGAGTACCGCGCGTCGGCGGCGGTCGCCGAGCTTCGCCAGCGGCTCGCGCTGACGGTGCGCGTGCTGCGCGACGGCGCGCTGCGCAGCGTGCCCGCCAGCGACATCGCGCCGGGCGACGTCGTCGAGCTCGCGGCCGGCAACCTGGTGCCCGCCGACGGGGTCGTGATCCGTGCGCGCGACTTCCTGGTCACCGAGGCGAGCCTCACCGGCGAGCCGTTTCCGGTCGAGAAGCAGCCCGGCACCGTGCCTGCGGACAGCCCGGTCGGCGCACGCACGAACTGCGTGCACCTGGGCACCTCGGTGCGCAGCGGCACCGCGACGGTACTGGTGGTCGAGACCGGTCGCCGCACGCTGTTCGGCGAAGTGGCCGCGAGCCTCCGGGCGCGAGCCCCCGAGACCGAGTTCGAACGCGGGATCCGCCATTTCGGCAACCTGCTCGTGCGCGTGATGCTGGTGATGGTGGCCTTCGTGCTGGTCGTCAACCAGGCGCTCGACCGCCCGGTGATCGAGTCGCTGCTGTTCGCGACCGCGCTGGCCGTCGGGCTGTCGCCCGAGCTGCTGCCCGCGATCGTCAGCGTGACG
>CALMSQ010000139.1:0-9650 GCA_937872345.1 uncultured Burkholderiales bacterium
TCGAGAGCTTCGGCGACTGGGGCGAGCCGGCGCGCGACGCGGCCGGGTATCCGGTTGCGGGCCTCGTCGAGATCCCCAACGACAGCCTGCAGTGGAGCTCGTTGCGTCAGCCAGCCGGCGGCACCTCGGGCCTTCGCGGCGACGAGCCGATCGGCGCGCGCTCGCAGCAGACGCTGACCGACGCCAACCTGCTCAAGCTCGAGTTGCGCTACGGCGTGCCGATGACGGTGCCGCTGGTCGGCCGGATCGCGGTCTGGGTGATGCGCATCGTCGATGGCTGCGCGGCGCCATCAGCGCGGCGGCTCGGCGCAGTCGACCTCGGTACGCCGTCACCGGCGGCAGCGCCGCGCGCGTGGGCCTGCGCGATGTATCTCGCGCCGGATGCGTCGGGCACGCCGGTGCCGCGATGGCCGGTGCGTGCGAGCGCGACGATCCGCATGCAGAGCCCGGCGCGACGCAGTGCGATGACGCCGGCGAGAGGGGAGTCGGCGGTGCCGGGGCCGTCGCTTCCGCCGCCATCGGCGGCATACCCGCAATCGACGCCATCCACGCCATACCCGCAAGCGACGGCGGAAGCGCGGTCGAAGTCCGAATCGCTGCCGGGCTTGGGCGTGCCGTCGACCAGCGCACCAGCCTGGAGCGACGCGGCATCGCTCGTCACCGGCCATCCGGACGAGCCGGCGACCCCGCCTCCAGCGGCCAGCAGTCCCGGCGCGATCGCCGCAACGCCCGCCAGCGACGGCAGCCGCTTGCGATCGTCCAGCGGGTGGCTCAGCCTGGGAGGCGAGCGGACGTTCTCGGTGCCGGGGGCGTGCCTCGACACAGGCTGACCATCGGTGGCTCAAGCGATGAGGCGTGCGACCAGCCAGTCGGCAAGCACTCGTCGTTGTGCGCTGATGCCGAAACCAGGGTCGGCTTCTTCGACCTGAAGCCAGCCGTCGGATCGGCGCAGCGCCTTGCGCCAGGCGCGGGTACCTCGCGCGAGTGCGAGCAGCGCGGCGTTCGAGCGATCGTCGCCCCTCGCGGCGACGAGCAACCTGGAGCGGCCGGAGCGCACTGCGGCCGGCAATGCGTGCCAGATCCGCAGCCTCTCGGCAATCTCGGCGCTCTCGCCGTGGGTGGGCGACGATCCCGGTTCCTCCGCTCCAGGCGTGGAGCCGCCAAAGATCCGTCGCAACCATCCCTGGCGCCGCGCAGGTGCGGGGATCGCAATGGCCGGGTCGACCAGGCATAAGGCCGACAAAGGGACTGCCGCGCGGATCAGCGCGTTCCACGACCGCGCCGCGCCCACTGCCGCATTGCCCGCCGCGAGCAGCGCAACGAAGGCGTCCGGTTGCAGCGTCAACAGGTGACGAGCTGCGGCCACCACGTCGTCGTCATAGAACGCACTGCTGCCCGCGTCGGCGACCGAGTCGCCGCCGTCACCGGCATCGAATCGCATCGACGGGATGCCGCGGCGCGCGAGCTCGCGCGCCAGTCGGACGTGCAGCCGATGCTCTCCGATGCGCGACCCGCCCGGAGCGGGAACGATCAACACTGCCACGTCGGCCACGCTGACCACTCGCGTAGCGACGCCGACAAGCAGTCCGGACGCACCGACGATGGCCTGGGGCGACTCCGACACGATCGGGAGCGCATCGTCGTCCAGGTGCGGCTCGGCCGCCATCGTCACCGCAGTTCCTCCAGGAGGGCCTCGGTGGCCATGCACGCCGCGAGCGGCACGGGCACGACAGGTCCAGGCCAGGCCCCTCCCGCATGCGCGGCGCGCGGAGTGGCGAGGTAGCCCGCCTCGAGCCATGCTTCCGTGAGCGCGCAGGTGGCTGGCGACAGCTCGAGCGAAACGGCCGGCTGGTCGCCGATCTCGACGAACAGGACCTTCGGCGGAGCACCGTGCTCGGCGGCCGGAGGCGGCCGCAGCCGCAGGTCGCGCAGTTCGCCGGGCAACGACCCCGGCGTCGACGCCGGTTTCGGCTGCGACGTCGGCTCCGGCGCCGATGGCGGTCGCCAGCCCGACACCGCGCCGTCGACGACCGCTTGTCCTGAATCGGGTGCATCCCAGAACACGAACGCGTCGACCAGCTGGTCGAGCGCGACGGCGATGTCCCCGACCAGCAGCGCGCCGCCACGCACGCCCCACAACACCGTGGGGCCGCTTGCGCGTTGACGCGCCAGCATCGATCCCCTGAGCAGGTCGTTGCGCCAGATCTCGAGGTTCGCCTGCGCGAACTCGCCTGGCGAGTCGCCGGTGCCGAACAGATCGATCATCAACACCGCCCAGCCGCGCGCGGCGAGCCGCCTCGCCTGCAGGGCCAGCGAATGTCGCGCCGCCGGATGCTCGTCGCCGAGCGGCTGCACGCAGAGCACCGAGCCCCGCGGCTCGGTCGTTGCAGGCAGCCACCAGACGGCGAAACGCGGGCCGCGGTCGAACCCTTCGAGTTGCAGGGCCTCGATGCGAACGGGCGCATCGCGCTCGTTCGCGCTGTCGATGGTCATTGAGCGACTGCCGGGAATCCGTGGTTCGACTGCCTGACTCATTCTAGCCACGCGACATCGGAGCGCGCAGTGCCATCGGTCGGATGCGGTGACGAATGTCACCGTTCTTGCTCCCGGGCGCTGGCCAATCCGCATAGAATTCGCCGCACACGTCACGACCGATCGCCGCCGTTGCAGAACCTGCGCGTAATCGTCTTCTCGAGTCTATACCCGAGCGAGGCTGCACCCGGTGCGGGCCTGTTCATCCGCGAGCGCATCGTCAGGCTGGCCGGGCGCGTGCCGGTGACGGTGGTGTCGCCACAGGCCTGGTCGCCGTTCGACTGGTTGATCCGGCTCGGACGACCGCAGTTTCGCCCCACGGGGGCGCGGCTCGAGTCGCGCGATGGCCTCGTCGTGCATCGGCCGCGCTTCCTGTCGCTTCCCGGCATGCTCAAGCGCTGGGACGGCTGGCTGATGGCTCGATGCTGCCTCGCCACCGTGCGCCGCCTCGCCAGGCAGCAGGGTACGACGCTCATCGACGCTCACTTCCTCTATCCCGACGGCTGGGCGGCCACCGAGATCGGACGTCGCCTCGACTTGCCGGTGGCGATCACGCTTCGCGGCAGCAAGGACCAGAGCCTGCTCGGGACCGATCGCGAACCGATGCTGCGCGAGGCGCTGCACCGCGCCAGCGCGCTGATCGCGGTGTCCGGGTCGCTCGAACGCGACGTGGCGTTGCCGCTCGGCGCGCAACCCGGTCAGGTGAACGTGATCGGCAACGGCGTCGACACGGGACGATTCCGTCCGGTGGACCGCATTCGTGCGCGGCGTGAGTTGGGCCTGCCCGAGGATGCGAAGGTGCTGATCGGCGTCGGAAACATGATTCCGCTCAAGGGCTTCCAGCGTGTCCTGCCGATGCTGCCGGCGCTGCGTCGGCAGTTCCCCACGTTGCGCTATCTCGTCGTCGGAGGTGGCGCGACCCAGGGGGATCTCACGCCATCGCTGAAACGGCAGGCGGCCGACCTGGGCGTGGACGACATCGTGCGCTTCTGCGGACGACTGTCGCCCGACGCGCTGCGCGTGCACTACAGTGCCTCGGACGTGTTCGCACTGGCTACCGAGTACGAGGGCTGGGCCAACGTGCTGCTGGAGGCCATGGCCTGCGGGCTGCCCGTCGTGACGACGCGGGTCGGAGGCAACCCCCAGGTGGTGGCGTCGGACGCGCTGGGCCACCTGGTCGACTGGTGGCAGCCCGAGGCGTTCGAGGCCGCGCTCGCCGACGCCCTGCAGCGCGACTGGGACAGGGGGGCGATCATCGACTATGCGCGCCGCAACGACTGGGAGTCGCGGATCGACGCCTTGCAGCTTGTCCTCGAGGATGCGGTGGCGAGGCATGGGCGAGCGCCGGCCGCCCCGATGTCGGATTCTTCACTGCAGCCCTGACCCGACTGGGTAGACTGCCGGGATGTACCTGCGCCAGTTCGCCGCCATTGCGTTGTCGTGTGCGATCGCATGGCCGGCGTACGTCCAGGGCGCCGGAGTCGTCCGTGTCGGCCCCGGTGGCGACGTGGCCACGATCGCTGAAGCGGCGCGTCTGGCCAGGGACGGCGACACCGTCGAAGTGCAGGCGGGCGACTATCCCGGCGACGTCGCGGTGTGGGAGCAAAAGGTGCTCCGGATACGCGCCGTCGGTGGACGGGCGCGTCTGCTGGCCAATGGGGCGTCCGCGGAAGGCAAGGGCATCTGGGTGATCCGCGACGGCGACTTTACCGTCGAGGGGTTCGACTTCGTGGGAGCACGGGTCGAGGCTGGCAACGGCGCCGGCATCCGCTTCGAGCGCGGCCGGTTGACCGTGCGCGACTCGAAGTTCCTCGACAACCAGATGGGGCTGCTGACCAACAACGATCCATCCTCGGAACTGGTCGTCGAGCGCTGCGAGTTCGCCGGCCCGAAGGACGGCACGCACTGGTATCACAATCTCTACGTCGGGCTAATCGACAAGGTGACGGTCACCGCCAGCTGGTCGCACAACGCGCGCGCTGGCCATCTGTTGAAGTCGCGAGCCCGCGAAAGCCACATCCTCTACAACCGCCTCACCGACGAAGCGGGTACGGCCAGTTACGAGCTCGAATTCGCCAACGGGGGCGTGGCGCGCGTGGTCGGAAACCTGATCGAGCAGACGGCGACGACGCAGAACCAGGCCATCGTCTCCTATGGCGCGGAAGGGTATCGCTGGCCGACCAACGAGCTCTCGATGGCGCACAACACGGTCGTCAATCGCAAGCCGGGCAGTGCGACGTTCGTTCGCGCTGCGCCCGGCCCCGCGAGCACGGTCATCGCCAACAACCTCTGGGTTGGCCGCGGGTCGCTCGACCTGCCGGTAGCCACGAAGGAGAGCGGAAACCTGACTGTCGGCGCCCGCGACTTCGTGGACAGCGCTCGCTACGACTATCGACCGTCGCCATCCGGCCTGGTGCACGCCGACGCCGCGGCGCTGCCCAAGCAGCTCACGCCGGCGTTCCAGTACGTGCACGAGCGCCAGACCAGGCCAGTGCCTCGCGGCAGGCTGTTCCCCGGGGCGATCCAGCGATGACGTTCCTCGCCTCGGGTGCGCTGGCGCGATGCTGAACGCACTCTCGGTCTCGTTGTCGGGCGACGAGGCGGGTCGTCTGCGGGCTGCGCGTTCGTTCGAGCAGCAGGGCTTCGTGCCGGCTGCACGGTTCGATTGGGCGGGCGGCGCACTGCAGGCGTGGGGGCACCCGGCTCAGCCTGATGTTCCTGACTGTTTTGTCACCTCAGAGGCTGGCACGGGCTGCTGCATCGGACCCATCTGGTATCGGGGCCGCTTCGGCGTCCAGGCGTTGACGCTTCTGCTCGCCGAAATCGACGAGCCGTCGATGATCGACGAGACGCGGCTGCGCGGCAATTTCGCGCTCTTCCTGCACAAGCGCGGTCGCGCCTGGCTGCTCAACGACGCGCTCGGATTCGTGCACCTCTTCCGCAGCGGCGACGGGCGTTTCCACAGCACGAGTTGGCTGGCCGCGCGCGCCTATGTGGGCGATGCGGGCGTCGACGAGACGGCTGCCGTCCAGTACGTGTTGCAGGGGGCTTCGCACTCCACGCAGACCGTTGCGCTCGGCGTGACCAAGCTGGCGCCCGGCCACGCGATCGACCTGGCCGACGGGCGCGCGCAGTCGCGCTTTCCCATGGGAATCTGGGCCGGCGCGCAGACCTTCACGTCCCCCGGCGCGGCGACCCGCGCGATCGAGGCGCACCTGGGAGCGGTATTCGCCGACGTCGTGTCGGCATTTCCCGGGCGCGTGAGCGCAGCGCTTTCAGGAGGCTTCGATTCGCGGCTGATCGTCGCAGGGCTGCTCGCGCACGGCGAGCGGCCCCGCCTCTTCGTCTACGGGAATCCGGCCTCGGGCGACGCGCCGGTGGCGCGCGAGGTGGCGCAGGCCGAGGGCCTGCCGATCGAGGTCGTCGACAAGGAAGCGATGAACCGCCAACTGCCGGCACCCGACCTCGCCGAACTCGTGCGCAGTGCGCTGTTCTTCGACGGCCTACCCAACGACGGCATCGACGATCCGGGTGCCGACCGGCGCACGCGCATCGAGCAGACCGCCGACGGCCGCATCGCGCTGAACGGCGGCGGTGGAGAGATCTTCCGTAACTTCTTCCACTTGCCGGACCGGCGCTACGGGGCCGGCGATCTCGTGCGCGCCTTCTATCGCGGTTTCGACGCGGGCGTGTTTCGCGGCCGCGGCGGGCTCGCCGACTACGAGTCGGCGATGGCCGACGCGATCGCCCAGTCGGTCGGGCTCGATGCGGGAGAAGCGGGCCGCCTGCTCGCGCGCGAGCAGGTCGAATGGGTCTACCCCCTGTTTCGCTGCCATCACTGGATGGGCGTGAACAACAGCGTGGCCGTCCGGCACGGACACTTCGCGACGCCGCTGGTCGACCTGGAGTCGACCCGGATCGCCTGCATGCTGCCGCTCGAATGGAAGAACGCAGGCCGGTTCGAGAGCGGCCTGATCGCCGCTCTGCACCGGGGCATCGCAAGCGGTCCGTCCACGTACGGATTTCGCTTCATCGACGGACCCGACTTGCGCGCGCGCTGGAACGAGTGGATCACCTGCCAGCGTCCTGCGTTCGTCCGCCCGACGATCAATGCGGTGCGCCGGCGGCTGCACGGCGCCGGCCCGTCGGCGGCGCTCGTCGCACGCTGCCGCTCGCTGCTTCCCGGCGAGTGGCGGCTCGATCCGCTGCTCGACCTCTCGCGGCTTCCCGACGATGCGGCATTCGGGCGGGCGCTTGCGATCGAAGTGGTCAGCAGGGAGCTTGCGCCGTGAGCTTGCGCAGCCTGCAGGCGCGTTTCGAGGATTTCGACGGGCATCGCAGCGTCGTCGTCCGATGGCAACCTGCGCGGCCGCCGGCCGCGCAGGTGCTCTTCGTCCCGGCGTTCGGCGACGAGATGAACCAGATGCGCCGGATGGTCGCACTGGCCGCCGAAGCGCTTGCGCGGCGCGGCGTTGCGAGCTGCGTGTTCGATCTCTACGGCACGGGAGACAGCAGCGCCGACTTCGCCGACGCAACGGTCGAGCGCTGGCTGGCCGACTGCCGCGCGATGGTCGAGCGGGTGCGCGCCGAGGCCGTGCCCCTGATGCTGATCGGCTGCCGCCTCGGCGCTGCCTTGGCATCGCGGCTCACGTACGACCTGCCCGCACCAGTGGCTGGGCTGATCGGTTGGGCGCCGGTGCTGCAGGGCAAGTCGCAGCTGTCCGGGATGCTTCGTGCCGCCGCGGTGGCGCGGTCGCAGCGCCCGGGCGCTGGCGGTCCGGACGCCAGAGCGATCTGGGCGTCGGGCCAGACGGCACCGCTCGCGGGCTATCCGGTCTCGAGCGTGCTGGCCGCCCAACTCGAGGCGCTCGACGCCTCGGGCGCGCCCCGTGCGCAGCGGTCGACGCTCTTCGACCTGCGCCTGCCGATCGGCGACGACCCGGTGTCGCCCTCGGAAGCGCTGCGCAAGCGCGTTGCCGCCTGGTCGGAGCAAGGCGTGCCGAGCGATGCCGTGGCCATCGCGGGGCCGGCATTCTGGAACGTTGCCGACCTTGTCGACGTCCCGCAACTCATCGATCAGACGGTGGCAGCGGTGATGCTCGCCTCGAGGGCGCCAGCATGAGCGTCGACGAGTCGGTTCTCCAGTTTGGCACGCCCGGCAGCGAGCTGATCGGCGTCCTGTCCCGCCCCGTCGAGCCGCAGCGCCTGCAGGAGATCGGGGTCGTGGTCGTCGTCGGTGGCCCCCAGACGCGTGTCGGGTCACATCGGCAGTTCGTGCTGCTGGCGCGGGCGATGGCGGCGGCCGGCTACGCGTGCCTGCGGTTCGACTATGCCGGGATGGGCGACAGTCCCGGTCCGCGTCCGGATTTCGAGAGGGCCGGGCCGGACATCCGTCGCGCATGCGATGCGATGGTGGCGGCGGTGCCCGCCTGCAAGCGCGTGGCGCTCTGGGGCCTGTGCGACGGGGCCAGTGCGGCGTTGCTCTATGCGGCCGGCGACGAGCGGATCGCCACCGTCATCGCCGCGAATCCCTGGGCCCGCAGCGAGGCGACGCGCTCGGCGGCGATCGTCAGCGAGCACTACGGGTCGAGGCTGAGGTCAGCCGACTTCTGGCGCCGAGTCCTGGGCGGCAAGGTGAACGTGTTCGCATCGGCACGCGAAGCGATTGGCCACGCCCTGCGCGCGCGTGGCAAGGGGGGGGCGGGTTCGAAGCAGACTGGCGAGGATCTGCCGGCGCGCCTTTCCGGTGCGCTCGCGAGCGTGCGCGCCGCGGTGCGGCTGCAGCTCTCCGGACAAGACCTGACCGCGGCCGAATTCGAGATCGCGATGCGTCGGACAGGGACGACCGGCCTGCTCGAGGGTGGCGCGCTGCGGCTCGAGCAGGCCGACCACACCTTTTCGGATCCAGTGGACTGGCAACGTGTGATCGACGACACGCTTGCGCAGTTGCGCCGACAATGAGGTCGGCAGCCCGGTGCCGTCCGTCGGAACCGTGCAATAGCTAACGTCGAACCCCTGGCGGGGCGACTAAACTAGCGCCACCCTCTCGAACACACCATGTGCGGAATCTTCGG
The DNA here is from genome assembly GCA_937872345.1 of uncultured Burkholderiales bacterium. Taxonomy (GTDB): domain Bacteria; phylum Pseudomonadota; class Gammaproteobacteria; order Burkholderiales; family Burkholderiaceae_E; genus Zeimonas. The sequence continues at coordinate 8,607 of CALMSQ010000139.1, forward strand.
AATGCTGCGGTTCGACGGCCAGGCCGTCGAGCCAGAATCGCTGCTGCGCATGGGCCGCGTGATCACGCATCGCGGGCCCGACGACGACGGCATCCATGTCGACGGCCCTTGCGGCATCGGCATGCGGCGCCTGTCGATCATAGACCCGAGCGGCGGGCATCAGCCGATATCGAACGCCGATGACTCCCTCTGGGTCGTCTGCAACGGCGAGATCTACAACTTCCGGGAGCTGCGCGCCGAGTTGCGCGAGCGCGGCTATGCGTTCAAGACCGGCTCGGACACCGAAGTCATCCTGCACCTGTACGACGCCTATGGCGACGATTTCGTGCAGCGCCTCGACGGAATGTTCGACTTCGCGCTGTGGGACGCGCGCCGCCGACGATTGCTGATCGGCCGCGACCAGCTCGGCGTCAAGCCCCTGTACGTGTATCGCTCGAACGATCTGTTTGCCTTCGCCACCGAAGCAAAGGCGCTGCTCGCGCTGCCCGAAGTGCCGGTCGACATCGATCGCGCGGTGCTGATCGACTACCTGCACCTGGGCTACGTGGCCGCGCCGCGCTCGATGTTCGCGGGAATCGGCAAGCTGCCGCCCGCGACACTGGTCGCGGTCGAGGGCCGCGACGTGCGCGAGCGCCGCTACTGGCGCCTTCCCCTGGACGTCGAGTCGTCGCGCAGCGAGGACGACTGGCGCGACGCCGTGCGCGCGGCGATGGAAGACGCGGTGCACGCGCAAATGGTCAGCGACGTGCCGATCGGCGCGTTCCTGTCCGGCGGCGTCGACTCGAGCGCCGTGGTGGCGATGATGGCCCGGCACAGCGAGCAGCCGATCAAGACCTATTCGATCGGCTTCGAGGGCGGGGCGGCCGAGACGCTGTACAACGAGCTCCCCTACGCGCGGCGCGTCGCCACGCTGTTCGGCACCGATCACCACGAGATCATGGTGCGTCCGGACGTCGTCGAGCTGCTGCCCAGGCTCATCTGGCACATGGACGAGCCGATCGCCGATTCGGCGTTGTTCACCACGTATCTCGTCTCGTCCTTTGC
>CALMSQ010000140.1:0-9648 GCA_937872345.1 uncultured Burkholderiales bacterium
CTCGCCGCACCGGCTGGCGCGGCGAAACTCGCTACGCTCGCTGCGCGAGCTCCGCTCGGACAATCGCCGCGAGAATGTTGGACGATGCGCGCTGCGCGCGCCGCCGGTGCGGCTGCGCTTCTCGGCTGCGCACAAGGCGCGCCAACGGCCGACGGCCCGCGCCTTTGCCGACACCGTGGTGGTATTCGTGCGCAAGGGTCCCGACCTCCGCTCGGGCACCCATGACGTTGCCAGAGCGGCGGGTGACGGCGGGCCGCGTTGGCGGGGCGGTCGGCGCCGGGCGGCATTGGGGGGCGCCAGGCGCGAGGGCCCGGGCGCGGCGGGGCGATGTCGGCGGCGCCGAGCAGCGCAGCCTCGGGGTCGGCGCGCGAAGCGCGCTTCGCACTTCTGACTCGCGGCGCTTTGTCTGAGCGGAGCTCGCGAAGCGAGCGTAGCGAGTTGCGCCGCGCGACTCCGGGGCGGGCAGCGCAGGGAAGTCGGTGCGAAGCACCGACCGCCGTCGTCATCGCCCCGCCGCACCCGGGCCCTCGCGCCTGGCGCCCCCCAATGCCGCCCGGCGCCGGCCGCCCCGCCAACGCGGCCCGCCGTCGCCTGCCGCGACGCGCCGGCTAACGCAGTCGGGGCGTCGTCACCGCCTGCCGCGCGAAGTCCGGCAACGGCGCCGACTTGCGCTTCGGGTAGTCGACCCAGACCACCTTCGCCGAGCCGTGCGCATAGACCGTCCCCGGATCGTCGGTGCGCAGCATGTCGATGTACGTCTCGAAGCTCGAGCGCCCCATCTCGCCCACGTACTGCCGCGCCAGCACCGTGCCCGGGTACTGCAACTCGCGCAGGAACGTGCAGCTCGCGTTGATGATCAGCGGCCCCTCGCCCGACGGGTCGGGCCGGAAGCCCATCGAATCGAACCAGCTGATCCGCAGCTGCTCCATGTAGCGGAAATAGACCGTATTATTCACGTGGCCCATCGCGTCCATGTCGCCCCAGCGGATCGGCATTTCCAGTTCGAACACCAGGATGCGCTCGCTCACTCGTCTTCCTCGCTCGTCGACCGACGCCCGCCGCGGGCCAGCCCGCGTCGGCATCGCACCGTCATGATCATCCATCCCGACCGGGACGCGCTGCAGAACGAAATCCATGCGAGGCCCCGCCAGCCGTTGGCCACGCCGCAGCGAGTGTCGCACATCGCGCTGCTGCGCCCGGCGCGCGGGGCGCACGAGGCCGGCCCCGATCCGGTGGCGCGACTGTGCGAGCGCTCGGGCGTCGCCGCCCCCGACTCGCGCGACGGCCACTTCTTCGCCGACTTCGGCGCGTTTCGCCTCAAGCGCGAGCGCCACGGCGAATTCGACGACTACACGGTGTACTGCGACGGCGGCGATCCGCGCGCCCCATTCGAGCTGCCCGCCATCGACGCGCTGCCCGAGGGATGGCTCGACACGCTGCCGGGCTCGCTGATCGCCGCGGTCCACGTCGCGCTGCTGCCGGCGCGCCAGATTCCCGACGATCCGGCCGGCGCCGCGGCGGCCTTCGGCGGCAGCGAGTTGAGTGGCGCGTCGATCGCCGACGGCGCCGCCTGCGCCTTCACCGACTTCCGCGTCGACGCGCGCGGCTTCACCCGCGTCCTCGTGCTCGACCGGTCGCTCAGCGCCAACTACGCCGGCCGCGTCGTGCAGCGCCTGATCGAGGTCGAGGTCTACCGGATGATGGCGATGCTGGCGTTTCCGCTCGCGCGCGCGAACGCGGCCGAGCTCGACGGCGTCGAGACCTCGCTCGGGACGCTCGTTGCCAGGCTCGAATCCGCGCCCGTCCAGGAGGAACCGGAGCTGCTGCGCGAAGTCAGCCGGCTGGCCGGCACCGTGGAGCGCATCGCGGCCTCCGTGGGCTTTCGCTTCGGCGCTGCGCGCGCCTATCACGCGCTGGTGCGCCAGCGTGGCGCCGAGCTGCGCCAGCAGCGCCTGCCGGGGCTGCAGACGCTCACCGCGTTCCTCGAGCGCCGCTTCGATCCGGCGATGGCGTTCTGCGAAAGCGTGGGTCGTCGCATCGAGACGATCGCCGAGCGCATCGCGCGCGCCAGCGCGCTGCTGCGCACCCGCGTCGAGATCGAGCGCGAGCGGCACAACCAGGAACTGCTTGCGGCGATGAACCGCCGCGCGAAGTTGCAGCTGCACCTGCAGCAGACGGTCGAGGGCCTGTCGGTGGCGGCGATCACCTACTACGGGGCGGGCATCGCCGGCTACCTGTTCAAGGCGATGAAGTCGATCGGCTGGCCAGTCGACCCGGAACTGGCCACCGGATTGTCGATCGTGCCGATCGCGATCGCGGTCGCGCTCGGCGTGCGCCACATCCGCGCGGGGATCCGCCGGCGGCTCGGCGGGGCCTGATCGGCCGCTCTCCGGGCGGCGCGAACACGCGCGCCCGCCCCCCGCCCGGCTCTAGACCCCGAACCCGTCGTCGGCTGCGATCACCGCGCCGTTGACGAATTGCGACTGGTCCGAGGCGAGCAGCATCAGCACGCCGTCGAGGTCTTCGGGCTTGCCGACGCGACGCCGCGGCAGCATCTGGATCAGCTTCTGGCCGGCCTCGGTCTGCCAGTGGTGCGCGTTGATCTCGGTCTCGATGTAGCCGGGGCAGATCGCGTTGACGTTGATGTTGTAGCGCCCCCACTCGAGCGCCATCGCCTTCGTCATCTGCACGACGGCAGCCTTGCTCATGCAGTAGACGCCGATCTGCGCGAGCACGCGCAGCGCCGCCATCGACGCGATGTTGATGATCCGCGCCTGGCGCGCCGGATCGGCCTTGGCGCGCGCGATCATCCGGCGCCCGACCTCCTGCGCGACGAAGAACGCACCGCGCGTGTTGGTGCCGAACATGAAGTCGTAGTCCTCGGGCTTCACGTCGACCAGCCGCTGCGTCGTGCTCACGCCCGAGTTGTTAACCAGGATGTCGATCGGCCCCGCCTCGTCTTCGGCCCGCGCCACCGCCGCGTGGATGCTCGCGACGTCGGTCACGTCGAGCGCGACCACGTGCGCGTCGCCGCCGGCCGCCTCGATCTCGGCGCGCAGCTCCTTCAGCCGCTCGACCCGCCGCGAGGCCAGCACGACCTGCGCGCCGTTGTCGGCGAGCACGCGCGCAAAGCGCGCCCCCAGGCCGCTCGAGGCGCCGGTGACGAGAGCGGTCTTGCCGTCGAGGTCGAATCGGATGGTCACGGTGAAGTCTCCTGTGCGGGTCGCGGCGGATCGCTAGCGGCACGATGTTAGCCGATGCCGTGCGCCTCGCGTCGCGGGGCCGCCGCCCGCGGCCGCGCCCCGGCTTCGCCCACGCCCCGCCCCGGGGCCGTTTGCGCGGGGTCGCCTGTTTCCGGACAATCGTGGCCGCCAGCAGCATCGTCCCAGACTTCCGGAGAGCCCATTTCATGGACATTGAGCGCGATTCGATGGAGTTCGACGTCGTGATCGTCGGCGGCGGACCCGCCGGCCTCGCGGCCGCCATCCGTCTGAAGCAGCTCGCCGCCGACAAGGGCACCGAGATCGGCGTGTGCGTCATCGAGAAAGGCTCGGAGATCGGCGCGCACATCCTGTCGGGCGCCGTCATGGACCCGCGCGCGATCGGCGAATTGCTGCCCGACTGGCGCGAACGCGGCGCGCCGCTGAATACCGAGGTCGTCGAAGACCGGTTCATGTTCCTTTCCGAAACCGGCGCCCGGCAGGTGCCCAACTGGCTGCTGCCCGATTGCTTCCGCAACCACGGCAACTACGTGATCAGCCTGGGAAACGTCGTGCGCTGGATGGGCCAGCAAGCCGAGGCGCTCGGCGTCGAGATCTTCCCCGGCTTCGCCGCCGCGGAAGTGCTCTACCACGCCGACGGATCGGTGAAGGGCGTGGCCACCGGCAACATGGGCATCGGCCGCGACGGGCAGCCCACCGACGCGTTCCAGCCGGGCATGGAGCTGCACGCGAAGTACACGTTCTTCGCGGAAGGGGCGCGCGGCCACCTCGGCAAGCAGTTGATCGCGAAGTTCGGGCTCGACGCCGGCCGCGATCCGCAGAGCTACGGCATCGGGCTCAAGGAGCTGTGGGAGATCGATCCGGCGAAATCGAAGCCTGGCCTCGTGATCCACACCGCGGGCTGGCCGCTGGACAACGCGACCTACGGCGGCTCGTTCCTCTACCACCTCGAGGACAACAAGGTCGCGATCGGCTACGTGGTCGGCCTGAACTATCGCAACCCGTACCTGTCGCCGTACGAGGAATTCCAGCGCTACAAGACGCACCCCGCGATCCGCGGGTTCCTCGAGGGCGGCAAGCGGCTCGCCTACGGCGCGCGCGCGATCACCGCCGGCGGCCTGAACTCGCTGCCGAAGTTCACGTTCCCCGGCGGCTGCCTGGTCGGCTGCGACGCGGGCTTCCTGAACGCGTCGCGGATCAAGGGCAGCCACGCCGCGATCAAGACCGGGATGCTGGCGGCCGAGGCGGCCTTCGATGCGCTGGCCGCCGGGCGCTCGGGCGACGAACTGACCGCCTACCCGGACGCCTTCCGCGCGTCGTGGCTGCACGACGAGCTGCACCGCGCGCGCAACTTCAAGCCGGCGATGGGCAAGGGCCTGTGGATGGGCACGCTGCTGGTGGGCATCGACCAGGTGCTGTTCCGCGGCAAGGCGCCGTTCACGCTGCACACGACGAAGCCCGATCACGCGTACCTGCTGCCGGCCGCCGAATGCCAGCCGATCGCGTACCCGAAGCCGGACGGCAAGCTGAGCTTCGACCGGCTCTCGTCGGTGTTCATCTCGAACACCAACCACGAGGAGAACCAGCCGATCCACCTGACGCTGAAGGATCCGTCGGTGCCGGTGGCGGTGAACCTGGGGCGCTACGCCGGGCCCGAGCAGCGCTACTGCCCGGCAGGCGTCTACGAATTCGTGCGCGACGACGACGGAGCCGAGCGGCTGCAGATCAACGCGCAGAACTGCGTGCACTGCAAGACCTGCGACATCAAGGACCCGACCCAGAACATCGTCTGGGTCGTGCCCGAAGGCGGCGGCGGCCCGAACTACTCGGGGATGTGAGCGGGCGCGGCGGCCCGCTCGCCGCCGCGACTCAGATCGGCTTCTTCAGGAACAGCGCGCCGCGGATCTGCCCCGGCTCGTAGCCGGTGGCCCGGTCGTTCGGGTACAGCGCGCGCAGCTTCGCCTTCACCGGCTCGCTCAGCTTGTCGGCACTGCCGTGGCACTGCACGCACAGTGCCTGCGTCGGCAGCGCCTTCGCGTAGCGGAACACCTGCCGGCCGCCCTCGTCGACGACCTGCCAGGTCTCGAGCGTCGAGCCGGCGACACCGGCCGCGGCCTGCGCGTCGAAGCGCTCGAGCACGCCCCGCTCCCAGGCGTCGGGGACACCCTTCGGATTGCGGTTGCGCAGGCTCGCGCGGCGCACGTTCCAGCCGGTGCGTTCAGAAGCCGCGCGCGCCATCTCCGGCGCCTTGTCGCGGCAAACCTCGATGGCGCCCGCCGGGCCACTGCGGTTCAGCTCGGCCGTGAGCACCGTGAGCAGATTGGCGGGAACCGTGGCCGCGATGTCGCGCGCCTGGTCCAGGTAGCCGGGCGGCGCCGCGACCGGCGCGGGCGGCGGCGCCGCGCAGCCGGCGATCAGCAGCGCGGCGAGCGCGGGCATGGCACGGAATGCCGGGTACTTCATCGAGCTTTCCTCCTCGGTGGCAACGGTGGAACCGCCGCTATTGGGCGCAGTTCGGGCCGCGCGCGTCTATAACCGCGGAGGGGGATGGGCGCGTACCCCCAAGGGGATGCGCCCGCAGAAACGCTTCGCGCCGGCACGGGCCGGCGCGAAGGGATTGCATCAGGACGGTGAAGCGCCTACTGGCCGAACTGGCGGGCGCCGCGTCGCTGGCCGCCACGGCCGCCACCGCCTTCGCGATCGCCGCCGCCGTAGCCGCCGCCTCCGCCGTAGCCACCGCCGCCGCCACCACCGTAGCCGCCGCCGCTGCGGCCACCACCGCCGCCCCCGTAGCCGCCGCCACCGCCGCTGCGGCCGCCGCCGCCACCGCCGTAGCCACCACCACCGCCGCCGCCGCGACCGAAGCCACCCCCGCCGGACTGCTCGCGGGCCTCGTTGACGACCAGGCTGCGGCCTTCGAGCGAGTAGCCGTTCAGTGCGCGAATCGCGGCCTGCGCCGCTTCGTCGGAGGCCATCGTGACGAAGCCGAATCCGCGCGAGCGGCCGGTTTCGCGATCGGTGACGATCTTGGCATCGACGACTTCACCGTGATTGCCGAATAGCTGCGACAGCTGCGCGTCGGTGGCGCGCCACGGCAGGTTGCCCACGTAGATCTTGGTTCCCATCGAAACTCGTTCCTCGGACCGTTGAACTCATTGCATTTCGAGGGACACCTGAGCGAGCAAACCGGGAAATGCAATTCCGCGGACCGGGTTGCCGGTCCGTTTTTCGACTTTGCCACAAACATGCACGAATGCACAGTGGCGCCTGTCGGCGTCCTTGCGTGGCGTCACGGCCGCACCGGTGGCGCGAACCGGCGCCGCGATCGCGGCGCCGGCGCTGCATGCGAATTCGCTTGAAAAGACCTGGGTACTGTATAAAAATACAGACTTCGGACACGTCGACACGGAGCCCCCGATGCGGGATCTCACCGCGCGCCAGCAACAGATCCTGGCGCTGATCAGGCAGCACATCGCCGACACCGGCTTTCCGCCCACCCGGGCCGAAATCGCCGCGCAGCTGGGCTTTCGCTCGCCGAACGCCGCCGAAGAGCACCTGAAGGCGCTGGCACGCAAGGGCGTCATCGAGCTCGCCTCGGGCTCTTCGCGGGGCATCCGGCTGAAGCTGCTGCCCGACTCCACCGACGAGGCGCCGCGGGCAGTGCAGATCGCGCTCAGCCTGCCGCTGGTCGGACGGGTGGCCGCCGGCAGCCCCATCCTCGCCCAGGAGCACATCGAGGCCAGCTACGCAATCGACCCGAACCTGTTCGACGACAAGCCCGACTACCTGCTGAAGGTGCGCGGCATGAGCATGCGCGATGCCGGCATCTTCGACGGCGACCTGCTCGCGGTGCGCCGCGCCGACGAGGCGCGCAACGGCCAGGTCGTCGTCGCCCGCGTCGGCGACGACGTCACCGTCAAGCGCTGGCGTCGCAAGGGCCACACGATCGAACTGCTGCCCGAAAACCCCGACTTCGAGCCGATCGTCGTCGACAGCCGCAGCGACGCCTTCGCGCTCGAAGGCATCGCGGTCGGCCTGCTGCGCGGCGGCAAGGCCTTGTGAGTCAGCGATGTCCCCGGTCCTGCCCGCCGCGGTCTGGCGCGCCAGCCAACTCGGCCATGCCAGCGTTGCCGCGCTGTCCAGCGGCTTTCCCGCCCTCGACACCGAGCTGCCCGGCGCCGGCTGGCCGGTGGGCATGCTCACCGAGCTGATCGGCCGCGAATCGGGCATCGGCGAATTGCGCCTGCTGGTGCCGCTGCTGCGCCAGCTCACCCGCGAACGCCGCTTCGTCGTGCTGCTGGCGCCGCCGCTGCTGCCCTACGCGCCGGCGCTCGCCAGCCACGGCATCGACCTCGACTACCTGCTGGTCGTGCAGGCGCCCAACGCCGCCGATCGCCTGTGGGCCGTCGAGCAGACGCTCAAGAGCGCCGCCTTCGGCGCCCTGCTCGCCTGGCTGCCGCAAGAGCGCACCCGCCCCGAGCACCTGCGACGCATGCAGTCGGCCGCCCAGCCGGCCGCCGGCCCGGTGTTCCTGTTCAGGCCCCTGGCGGCGCAGTTCGAAGCCTCGCCCGCGCCCCTGCGCCTGTTGCTGCTGCCCCGCCCCGACCAGCGCCTGTCGGTGCAGATCCTCAAGCGCCGGGGCCCGGTGATGGCCGACCCCATCCTCATCGACCTTCCGCAGCCGGTTTCGGCGATCCGCCTCCGCGCGAGCCCGCTCGCCGCCACGTCCGACCCCCGGCCGATGCGCACGATCCACGCCCGCCACGACGAGTCGCGCGCCGGCACGCTCAACTAGCCGTACCGGTTCGCTCCAGGGCCATGTGGTGGTTCGGCCTGTTCTTCGATCGGCTCTCGCTCGACGTCGCCCGCTGCGGCGCGGATGGGCCCGGCGACGACGCGCGCCCGCTGGCCATCTGTGACCGGCTGCGGATCCTCGACGCCGACGACGGCGCCCGCGCGCTGGGCGTCACCCCCGGCATGAAGCGCGCCGCCGCGCTGGCGCTCGCGCCGGCGCTGCGGCTGTGCGAGCGCGACGATGCCAACGAACGAGCGACGATCGACTCGCTCGCCGCCTGGGCACTGCAGTTCACGCCCGCCGTCAGCGTGCAATCCGACCTGCCGTTCGGCGAGCTCGACGACACGCCTCGCCCCTGCGGCCTTCTGCTCGAGGTGGCGCCGAGCCTGCGCTACTTCGGCGGATCCGCCGCACTGCTCGCGCAGCTGCGCCAGGGCCTGCGCGCGCTCGGCTTTCCCGCGCGGATCGGAGCGGCGCCCACCGCTGCCGCAGCCTGGCTGTTCGCGCGCCATCGCGACGGCTTGCACGCCGACGAGGCCGGCATCGAGGCCGCCGTGCGCAGCCTGCCGGCGGCCCTGCTCGCGCGCAGCCGGCCGCAACGCGAAACCCTCGACGCGATCGGCGCGCGGCGCATCGACGACCTGCTCGCGCTGCCGCGCGCCGGCCTTGCGCGCCGTTGCGGGCGCGCGCTGCTCGACGAGCTCGACCGCGCGCTCGGGCGCCAGCCCGAGCCGCGCCGCTGGTTCGAGGCCCCCGAGCGCTTCGAGACGCGCATCGAGTTGCTGGCGCAGGTCGAGCACGCCGAGGTGCTGCTGTTCGCCGCACGGCGCCTGCTCGAGCGGCTCGCCGGATGGCTGGCGGCGCGCCACTGCGCGGTGCGCGAGCTCACCGTGCACGCCGAGCACGACCGGCGCAGCGGACGCGAACGGCGAGCCGACACGCTGCTGGCGATCCGGCTCGCCGACCCGAGCCGCGACCCCGACCGGCTGTGCGCGCTGCTGCGCGAGAAGCTCGCGGTCACCCGATTGCCGGCGCCGGTGCGCGCGTTGCGCTTGTGCTGCGACGAAGTGCTGGCGCTGCCCGGAACCAGCGGCCAGCTGTTCCCCGCCCCGGGCGCCGCGCGCGAAAGCCTCGCGCGACTGATCGAGCGGCTGCAGGCGCGGCTCGGCCCGCGCCAGGTGCAACGGCTGGCGCTGGTCGCCGACCATCGCCCCGAAGTCGCCTACCGGATCGAAGCGGTCGATGCCCCGCCCGCCAGCGCGCGTGCGACCGATCTACTGCCTGCCGGGGCCCCGGTCGCCAACCTGCCCAGGCCCTTGTGGCTGCTACGCGACCCGATCGCGATCAGCGAGCGCAACAACCGGCCGTGGTGGCATTCGGCGCTCACCCTGCTGGCCGGCCCGGAACGGATCGAAGGCGGCTGGTGGGACGCCTCGCTGGTGCAGCGCGACTACTTCATCGCCGAAGACGAAGGCCACGTGCTGTACTGGATCTACCGCGAGCGCCTGGCGCCCGACGATGCGCGCCGCGGCTGGTTCGTGCACGGGCGCTTCGGCTAGGTCGTGTTAACACTAATTGACCGGGTCACGTCGATGAGCGACACTGCTCGTCATGGAAATCACACCCGAGCAA
>CALMSQ010000141.1:0-4086 GCA_937872345.1 uncultured Burkholderiales bacterium
GTCTTCTACCCCTTCACGCTGTCACCCGAAGTGGCAGCGCTGTCGATGTCGGGAAGTTCGGCCATCGTCGCGATCAACGCGCTGATGCTCAAGCGCACCAGGCTGGCGGGGATCCGCCGCGCTCCGGTCGGCGAACCCGCGACGGTCGTGGCCACCCAGGGTGCCTGACCCGATGATTCACTCTCCGACCGGGGACGGCTTGGCAACGCGGAAGTGCACGCAATGACGGCCCACGCTTCGCCCGACCTGAAGCGTGGCCAGCTTGCCTGGCTCGCCTTTGCCGTCGTCGTGGTCTCGGCCGGCTACGGCGCTCTGATGCCCCTGTTGCCTGGCTGGCTCGGGCGCCTGATGGCGGCGCACGGACAATCCGAGGTGGTTCGCCATGTCGGCCTGATCAGTGGAGCGTACGCGGCGGGCGTGCTGATCGGCGCGCCGATGTGGGGCATGGCGTCGGACCGACTCGGTCGCAGGAGCGTCCTCATCGTGGGAATGCTCGGCTACGTGGCCAGCACGCTGCTTCTGCTGGCGCCCGAGCGGGCCGGGCTCGTCGGGGTCTACGCCCTGAGAGCGTCGACCGGCCTCTTCGTCGCCGCCGTGGTGCCCGTCGTGTCCGCACTCGTGGCCGAGTCCACGCCGCAGATTGCCCGCGCGCAACGATTCGCCTGGCTCAGCGCGATGTCGCTGGTGGGGTTCCTGATCGGCCCGGGGGTCATGGCGGTCGGCGGCAGTATCGTCGTGGCCGTCCTCCGGACCGACGCGGAGACGCTCGATGCGACCCAGCCCGTCATCCTGTTGTCGGCGCTGCTCGGCGGGGTGGTGATGCTCGGCCTAGCCGTATCGCTACGCGACATGCGCGTCCCGGTGGACCGTGCGCAGGTCGAGGCCACGGGGGGCGTGGATGACCGCCGCGCGATGGGACTCTGGCTGCTGAACGGCACGGTGATGTTCGTTCTTGCAGGCTTCGAACTCGGCATCGTCATGCAGGACAGGCAACATGTCGCTCTTTCACCCGCCGACGTCTCGCTGATGTTCGCCGAGTGCAGCCTGGTGATGCTGAGCGTCAATGTGGCGTTGTTCTGGACCCGCCTGCTCGAGCGTGCCGCAGGCGCCAGCGTGATCGCCGTCGGTATCGCATTGGCCGTCAGCGGGCTGGCAGTCCTGGGGCAGCATCGCGGCATCGCGCCGATGTACCTGGGGGTCAGCCTGACGGCCGCCGGAACCGGGCTGGTGCTGCCGACGGTGGCCTACCTGGCTGCGGGCGCGTCGCAGCGCCGACTGGGACGCACCATGGGAGGACTGACGGCCGCGGCCGGCCTTGGGCAGACGATCGGATCGGCCGCTTCCGGTTGGCTGTTCAGCCTGGTCGCGCAGGTCAGCTTCACGTGGCTGTCGCTGCCCCTTCTGGCGACGCTCGGGCTCCTGCTTGCCAGGCCCGACTGGTGGAGCAGGCAGGCCGACCCGCGCGGCGCATCGCGCGCCTCCTGAGCGTTCTTTCGACGGAGCCGACATGCAACTCCAGTTTCTTGGCGCGACCGGGACCGTGACCGGCTCGAAGTACCTGCTTCGGCACCGCGGTTCGGCACTTCTTGTCGACTGCGGACTCTTCCAGGGCTTCAAGCAGTTGCGGCTGCGAAACTGGGCGCCCCTGCCGGTCCGCGTGACGGACATCGACGCGATCGTGCTGACGCACGCGCATATCGATCACAGCGGTTATGTTCCCCGGTTGGTCAACCAGGGGTTCCGCGGCAAGGTGTACTGCTCGGAAGCGACCTATGATCTCTGCCGGATACTGCTGCCCGACAGCGGGCATCTGCAGGAGGAAGAGGCCGACTATGCGAACCGGCACGGGTTCTCCAGGCACAAGCCCGCGCTGCCGCTGTATACCCGCGAGGAAGCGGAGCGCAGCCTGAAGCAGTTCGTGCCTCAGCCGTTCGGCGCCGCCTGGGCGCCGGTCCCCGGCCTGCAGGCGCGAATGGACCCTTCCGGACACATGCTCGGCTCGGCCTTCGTGCGCGTCGATGACGGTCGGCGGGCGATCCTGTTCTCCGGAGACATCGGGCGCCCCAACGATCTCGTGCTGGCGCCACCGACGCGCGTTCCGGGCGCCGACTACGCGGTGATCGAGTCCACCTACGGCGATCGGCTGCACGATGCGTCCGATCCACTGCGCGTGCTCGGCGAGGTCATCAATCGCACGGCAGCGCGCGGCGGCGTGGTCGTCATCCCGGCTTTCGCGGTCGGCCGGGCGCAGAACCTCATGTACAGCATGCATCTGCTCAAGCAGCGAGGCGTCATCCAGCACATTCCGGCCTATCTCGACAGTCCCATGGCCATCGATGCGACGCGCATCTATCACGCTCACCGCGACGAGCACCGCCTGACGCGCGAGCAGTGCGAGGCGATGTGCCGGGCAGCCACGATCGTCAACAGTCCCGAGGAATCCAAGGCGCTGAGCGCGCGCCGGGGCCCGATGATCATCATCTCTGCCAGCGGGATGGCGACCGGCGGCCGGGTCGTCCATCACCTGAAGTCGTTCGCACCCGAATACCGCAACACGATCCTGTTCGCGGGTTACCAGGCGGGCGGCACGCGAGGCGCCGCGATGCTTCGCGGTGCCACCTCGGTGCGTATTCACGGCACTGAGGTTCCGGTTCGCGCCGAGGTCACTTCGATCGACGGATATTCCGCGCATGCCGATGCCGGGGAGATCCTCGACTGGCTGCGCGGCTTCGGCGCGGCGCCGGCGACCACCTTCGTGACCCACGGCGAGCCGGCGGCCGCCGACGCGATGCGCGCGCGCATCGACCACGAACTCGGCTGGCCGTGCGAAGTGCCCGACTACCTTCAGGCCGTCGACCTGAGCTGACCGCGAGATCATGAACAGCCCCCGTGACGAACTCGTCCCGAACGCCATGCGCGCCCGGCGGCTTCACGTCGACACCTATCAGGAGCCGGTCGTCTACATGCGCGAAGACTGCGTCGTGTGCCGCTCGGAAGGGTTCGCCGCCCAGGCGCGCGTGCAGATCGACTTCGCCGGGCGCCGTGTCGTGGCCACGCTCAACGTCGTGCACGGCGACTGGCTCGCGGTGGGCGATGCCGGGCTGTCCGAATCCGCATGGGGTGCGTTGCTGCCCACCGAGGGCGCGACGCTGATCATCTCGCAGGCGCTTGCACTGGACTCGCTGAGCCACGTGCGCGCGAAGATCTACGGGCATCGGCTCGACCCGGACGCACTAGGCGCGGTCATTGCCGACGTCGCGTTGGGCCGATACTCCGACATCCATCTGGCCGCCTTCATCACGGCCTGCGCGGGCGATCGCCTGGACGTCGACGAGACGATCGCGCTGACGAAGGCCATGATCGGCGTCGGAGAACGCCTCGACTGGGGACGCGAACGGGTGGTCGACAAGCACTGCGTCGGTGGCCTGCCCGGCAACCGCACGACGTTGCTGGTCGTTCCGATCGTCGCAGCCTGCGGCCTCGTCATGCCCAAGACCTCGTCCCGCGCGATCACGTCGCCGGCCGGCACTGCCGACACGATGGAAGTGCTGGCGCCCGTCGAACTGTCCACCGCCGCAGTGCGGCGCGTGGTCGAGCAGACCGGCGCCTGCATCGTCTGGGGCGGATCGGTCGGGCTGAGCCCGGCCGACGACATCCTGATCCGCGTCGAACGGCCGCTCGACCTGGACAGCGAAGGCCAGCTGGTGGCTTCGGTGCTGTCCAAGAAGGCGGCCGCCGGTTCGACGCACGTGCTGGTCGACCTGCCGGTGGGGCCGACGGCGAAGGTTCGCAGCATCGAGGCGGGGCAGGCGCTCGGTCGCCGACTGGTGGAGGTCGGCACCGCGATCGGCTTGAGAGTGGCCCTGCGTTTCACCGACGGGATGCAGCCGGTCGGCCGCGGCATCGGCCCTGCACTCGAGGCACGAGACGTGCTGGCGGTGCTGCGGGGGGCGCCCGATGCGCCGCAAGATCTGCGCGAGCGGGCGCTGCGGCTGGCCGCCGACATCCTCGAACTCGGCGGCGCTGCGCAGTCGGGTCATGGGTCGGCGCTGGCGCAGCAGGTCCTCGCCGACGGCCGCGCGTGGG
>CALMSQ010000142.1:0-4629 GCA_937872345.1 uncultured Burkholderiales bacterium
GCCTGCTCCTCGTAGTGCATCCACCCCGCCGAGAACAGCAGCGGCTGCACCCACGCCTCGAACAGCCATTGCTGCAGGCGCGCCAGCGGATCGAAGCTCGCGGCGATCATCGCACCGGTCCTGGCGTCGTCGTGCCCGTGTGCGCGAGGCTCGCCGCGCGGTACATCGGATGCCGATCGATCGTGGCGAAGCGCAGGCCGCGCGACTTCAGGCCGGCGATCAGCGGATCGAGCATCGGCGCGTACGGATCGAGGCGCGACCAGATGCCCAGATGGGCGAGCAGGATGTCGCCGTCGCCGATGCGCGCCAGCGAATCGGCGAGCAGGCGGTCGTTCGGATGCGCCTGCGACGACAGCTCGTCGCCGAGGAACCCCGCCGGCGTCCAGCCCACGTGCGCGAAGCCGCATCGCCGGGCGGCCTCGACCGCCGCCGCCGGCGCCCTGCCGCCCGGCGCTCGCCAGTACGGATCGAGGGCGCGGCCGGTGAGCTCGCGAAAGCGCTCGTCGACCCGGCGCAGCTCGGCACACAACTCGGCCTCGCTCCAGCGCAGCGTCCGGCCGG
This sequence comes from uncultured Burkholderiales bacterium, assembly GCA_937872345.1. Taxonomy (GTDB): domain Bacteria; phylum Pseudomonadota; class Gammaproteobacteria; order Burkholderiales; family Burkholderiaceae_E; genus Zeimonas. The sequence continues at coordinate 562 of CALMSQ010000142.1, forward strand.
CAAAGGCGCCGAACTGCGGGCGCACGACGAATCGCCGGCTGCCGTCGGCGCCGTGCTCGACACCACGCAGGTAGACGTGATCGAAGGTGTGCGAGCCGAACGCGTGGCCCTCGGCGGCCCGCTCGCGCCAGAAACCGGCCCAGCCCGGCTCGAGCGCGTGATCGCCGCGCGGCGTGCGCTCGTTGGCGAGGAAGAACGTGGCGGGAACTGCATGTCGCGCCAGGATCCGCGCGATCCGTCCTGCCTCGGCCATGTTGCCGGTGTCGAGCGTCAGGTAGACGGTGCCCGATCCGGGCGCGGGCGCGCGCGCAACGGCCGGCCGCGCCACGCCTGCCGCGAGCAGCGCGCCCAGCGTCGCCGTGGCGCGGCGGCGCGGCCACGACGGCGCGTGCCGGCGACAGCGGCAACCCATGACGACGCGCGGCGCGTCCACGTCAGAGCAGCGGCGCCCGGTTGTGGAAGTAGATGCCGTGCGGCGACCGGCCGACCGCGATCGTGCGCACGACGCGGCGCTGCCCGAGGTCGACCACCGCGACCTGCCGCGCCCAGCGCAGGGTCACCCATAGCTGCCTGCGGTCGGCGGTGACCTCGAGGCAATCGGGGCCGCCAGGCACCGGAATCGAGCCGACCACCTGCAGCGTGTTCATGTCGATGATCGACACCGTGTTGTCGACCCGGTTCGAGACGAACAGGTTCCTGCCGTCGCCCAGGCCGCGGAAGTTGTGCGCGCCCTTGCCGGTGACGATGCGACGCACGGTCTGGCGCGCGCGCCAGTCGATCACCTGCACGTAGTCTTCTCCCATCACGCCGACCATCAGGTAGCGGTCGTCGGGCGTGACGACGATTCCGGCCGGCTGCTTGCCGGTGGGCAGCTTCCACGCGATCGACTGCGTGGCCAGGTCGATCGCCGCGACCTCGTCGCTCTGCTGCAGCGTGACGAAGACGAAGCGGCTGTCGGCCGAGAACCACAGGTGGCTGGGCGCCTTCGGCGCATCGATGCGCGCCGCGAGCTTCAGCTCGCCGCCCTCGTGGCGATAGACGTCGACCCGGTCGAGCCGCAGGGCCGCGACGACGAACCAGCGGTTGTCGGGCGAGAAGCCGATCTGGTAGGGATCGTCGATGCGTTCGATGCGCCGCTGCAGCTGGCCGGTGACCGGATCGAACAGGTGCAGCTCGTCGCTGATCGCGTTGGCGACGATCAGCGAGCGTCCGTCCGGCGTCGGGTACAGGTGATGCGGCTCGCGCCCGACCTCGATGCGCCCGATCTCGCCGTAGCGGGCCTGGTCGATCTTCGAGACGCTCGCATCGCGCGAGTTCAGGACGAACACGATCGGGTCCGGCGGCGCGGCGGTGTTGCCCGCGGCGGCCGATGTCGCGATGGCCACGAATGCGGCCAGGCAAAAGGCGGCGAACGAGGCGAGGAGCCGTCGCAGTGACCGCGACGCGCGTCCTGGGTCGGGCATCATGATCGGCGGACCTGCGGCGCGAAATTCGACGGGGGATCGGGGTCGCAAAGAATACACCTGCCGCCGCGCGCAAGGCGTGCGGTCGGCCACACTCCGCCGCCTGTCGCCCCGCTGCGACGGCGCCCGCCTCGCGTCGCTACGCTCGGGAAGCCGAGGATCGTCGTCACGATGCTGCACTGCACAAGCCCGTGAGGCGCCGCGGCAGATGCCCCTACTGCCCGAACATGGTCAACCTGCTCGTATTGCTCCGATTCGAGGGCCTGGAAGCTGCGGCGTCCCCGGCCGAGGCGGCGATGGTCGACTACATCCGCCGCGTCCGCGAGAGCGGCGGGCGCGTCGTCGACCACGACGGCGACCAGTTGCTGGTCTGCCTGACCGACATGCGCTGGGGACTGCAGTCGCTGCGCAACCTGCTGGCGCAGGCGCGCCGCGACGGGTTCGCTGTGCGAGCCGCGATCGTCCAGGCCGTGCTGGCTCGCCCCGACGCGTCTCACGAGGGCCCCGGCTTCACCGCGCGCACGCTCGACACGCTGCTGCGGCTGGCCGGCCAGGTCGGTCGGCAGCAGGTCGGCATCACGCCGAAGCTGCTGAGCCTGATCCAGCTCAGCGCGCCGGAGTTCGCCGATCTGTTCGCCAGTACCGACGAGCCCGGGCGGCCCGTTCGCGGAGATCTGCGCCCGCAGCCGGTGCTGGTGATGGCGGGCTGAGGGGGGTTCAGGTGCGCAGCGCGTCGAGCGCCTTTTGCAGGCGCTTGACCGACACCGGCGTCGGCGTGCGCAGTTCCTGGGCGAACAGCGACACGCGAAGTTCCTCGAGCAGCCAGCGCAGCTCGTCGAGCCGCGCGTCGGGCTGGCCGCGGCGCTGCGCCGCAAGCCGTCGCCAGCCCTGCAACAGCGGCGAAAGTTCGGCCAGCTTCTGTGCGTCGCGCGCCGGCTCGTTGCGCAGCTTGTCGAGCCGCAAGCCGATCGCCTTCAGGTAGCGCGGCAGGTGGCGCAGCTGCGCGGGCGGCGTCGCAGTGACGAAGCGCTTCGGCATCAGCGCCTGCAGCTGCGCGTCGAGGTCGGCCGCGGCCGCCGCCGGCGGCTTCGCCGCGCCGAGCTTGCGGATCACCGCAGCGTGCTCGACCAGGATTTCCGCGACCAGGCGCGCCAGTTCCTGCCCGACCAGGTTCAGCCGCGTGCGGGCATCGGCCACGCGTGCCGCGAACGACCCGGCATCCGACGGCAGCGGCTCGACCAGGCAGGCGCGCTCGAGCAGCGCGCCGACCAGCTCGCGGCGCAGGTCGTCGGCGCCGCCGAACGTCGCGAAGAGCAGCGACATTCGCTGGAAGTCGGGGATGTTCTTCTCGAAGAACCTGAGCGGCTCGCGCAGCGCGATCGCGAACAGGCGCGCGAGGCCGGCGCGGTGCGTGGCGGCGGCCTGCGCGGGATCGTCGAACAACTGCAGCTCGACGGCGTCGCCGACGTCGGCCAGCGCGGGGTATCCGATCGCCGTCTGGTCGCGCCCGCCCACCCGCTGCGTGAGCTCCATCAGTTCGGGCAAGGCACCGAACGACCAGTCGGTGAAGCGCCGGCCGACTTCGGGGCGTGAGACCAGGGTCGTCTCGCCCGGTCGCCCGGAGGCGGTTGCCGCCTCGACGACAGCGGCCTGCGACGCGGTTCCAGGCAGCGGCTTCGCGGCCGCGATCGGCTCGCCCAGCGCCGCGAACGCCGCCTGGAACGCACCCTGTGCGCGCGGCCCGTGCTCGGCGCGCAGCGCTGCGAGCTGCCGCGAGGTCGCCAGCACGCCACCGTGCACGTCGACCAGCCGGAAGTTCATCGCGAGGTGCGGCTCGAGCGCTTCGGGCCTGAAGTCGGTGGGCGCCGCGCGCAGCCCCCGTTCCTCGCGCAGGTCCTCGACCAGCGCATCGACGAGCGCCCGGCTGCCTTCGCGACCGCGCCATCGGGCGACGAAGCCTTCGGCCCACGCGGGCAGCGGCACGAGGTGGCGGCGCAGCTTCTGCGGCAGCGACTTCGCCAACGCCTGCACCTTGTCCTTCAGCATCCCCGGGACCAGCCACTCGCAGCGCACCGCGTCGACCTGGTTGAGCATGGCCAGCGGCACCGTCATCGTGACGCCGTCGTCGGCGGCGCCCGGGTCGAAGCGGTAATCGAGGTCGAAATCGAGGCCGCGCATCGACAGGCGCCGGGGGAACGACTCGGCGCCGACGCCGTCGGCCCCCTTGCGCAGCAGCGCCTCGCGCGACAGGTGCAGCAGCTTCGGGTCGGCGCGCGACGCTTCGCGCCACCAGCGCTCGAGCGCCTGCGTCGTGTGGATGTCCTGCGGAATCCGCGCGTCGTACCAGTCGTACAGGTCGCGCTCGTCGACCAGCAGGTCCGGGCGGCGGATGCGTTGCTCGAGCGCTTCGATCTCCGCGACGAGCCGCCGGTTGTGCACGAAGAACGGCAGCCGGCCGTCCCAGTCGCCGCCGACCAGCGCGTCACGGATCAACAGCTCGCGCGACAGGCGCGGATCGATCGACGAGTAGTTCACCCGGCGCTGCGCGTAGATCGTCAGCCCGTAGAGCACGCCGCGCTCGCTGGCCACCGCGTGGCCGGCGCTC